>NZ_JDST02000008.1:0-91365 GCF_000584975.1 Candidatus Accumulibacter cognatus
CCGGAACGATGATCGAGGCCGACAGTCAGACAACTCGCGCGCCCTCCACGGCAATGTTCTCGAGCTCCTGGAGTACCGTTTCGCTGGCTCGCTCCATCAGTTGAAGGCTGGTTACAGTACTTTCGAACTCACCGGCCAGATAGTGGCCGACGGCCTCGCGGCCGGCAGCATGGACCTGTCTGTGCGGCGCTTCGAGCCTGGTATAGGCAGCGAGCTTCGATAGGAACTGCCGTCCGTCTCCTTCGTAATACCACTTGCCGAGCCGGCAGGAGGTATGACTGGAAAAATCCCCTGCCTGCTTTTGTGAAAGTCCAATCATCACCTTGTAAATCTCCAGTTTGTAGATCAGGTGATCCACCTTGGCTACCTCGACGAAAGTGCACAGTGCCGTGGCGCTTATCGTGGTACGAGCTTGTTCGGCGAGAGCGGTCAGGGACTCCATCTTGCTTGTCGCCGCGAGAGCATCTGCCTGGAAAGACGAGGCCTGCTCGGGAGAGATCTCCATGGCCTTGCTGGCGTTGCTTGTCTCCGCCTGGATCGCGGTGACCAGATGCAATATTTCGGCAGTCGCCGTTGCGGTGCGTTCGGCCAGTCGACGCACCTCATCGGCGACGACCGCGAAACCGCGCCCCAGATCACCCGCACGAGCGGCTTCGATCGCTGCATTCAGTGCCAGGAGATTGGTCTGGTTTGCGATGTCCCGGATCAGGTCCACAATGCCGCCGATCTTGGTGGCTTCGTGACTCAGTCGGCGGACAATCTCCCCTACATGCTCTGTATTGCTCGTCATCAGGCGGACGTTATCGCAGACGGCCTTGACAGTGCCGACATTTTCAGACGCCTGGATCGATGCACTGTCGGCCGTGCTTGCCTCACCCTTCATTGCGCTCGCCAAGTCGGCCAGAGAACGTTGCGTTCCCTCCGCTGTGCGTGCAAAGTGCACGAGGTTGTCAAAGACGCCAGCATGGAAGGCAAGCTGGGCATTTGCCCGATCTCGCTCCGCTCGCAAGGCCGTGCATTCGTCGTCCAGTTTGTTCAGCCTGCTCGCGAATGTGCGCTCCTGTTCCTCAATCGTACGCTGCAATTGAGCGATTTCTTGCTTGAGCTTAGCGGTGCCGAACACGGTGCTTACTCCCTCATCGCAGTTAAGCGTCCGATGCTCCATGACCCTTGGGCATCGTCGTTCTCGAAAGAGAGACATCACAATGCGCGCAGGCCGCGAGCGGATGCTGGACCGCCATTGTCCCAGAAATCCACGTTGATGAGGTCGGTATTCTCAAGTACCGCGAAGCAGTCGCCCAGGCGAAACCTGTCTACGATTGCCCCCGAGGCCCGAAAGACAGCTGGCTGGATCACTCATGTCTCAAGGCCGGCACGTTCCGCCTTGGCGCTGCAACGGTGATCGCCGAGTGCCGCGAGTACGCGTGGCAGTTCTTCATCAAGGTCGGTCAATAGCGTCTCTGCACCGTCCACGGTGGCATTACGGCCGAGCGCTTCCAGTTCCCTGAACAGCGCCGACAGTCGCTCCGCACCGACATTGGCGCCACTCGACTTGAGGGCATGCGCCGACTTGCGCAAGGCTTCAGCATCGCCGGCGTCGACCGCCGCTCGCAGTTGCGCGATACGGGGAGGTGTGTCGGTCAGGTAGGCGTCGATCACTTTCTGCACCAGCACGGCGCCGTTGGGCCCGGGTAGTTGGCGTATGGCGTCGAGGGCACGAGGATTGATCGGCTGGTCGGTGTCCGCGGCGGAGGGGGCGTCCGGCGTAGTCGGGAGCATCGCCGGACCGTCGGCGTATCCGGCGGGCGCGGGGTCGGTCTGCGCTAGCCAGCGCCCCAAAACGCTGGCGAGTTGTTCGCGCGTGAATGGCTTGCTCAGGTAGTCGTCCATCCCGGCAGCCAGGCAGCGTTCGCGGTCGCCCTCGACGGCGTTGGCGGTCAGCGCTACGACCGGCAGGTACCGGTCCAGCGTCCCCTCACGCTGGCGAGAGCGGATCGCCGCAGTGGCGTCGAAGCCGTCCATTTCCGGCATCTGGCAATCCATCAGGACCAGGTCGAAATGTTCCTGTGCCAGTTGCGCAATGGCTGCCCGGCCGTTGCTCACCAGAGTATGGTTTACTCCAATCGAGGCCAACATGGCGGCCACTACCTCTTGATTGACCGCGTTGTCCTCGGCAACCAGGACCCGGCCGGTGAGAGCGCTGGTCGGCACTGGCAGGGGTGAGGGTGTCGCGGTGGCGGGCACTGCCAAGGTCTGCTGTGAGATCGCCGTGGCGATGGCGTCGAACAGGTCGGACTGGCGCGCCGGCTTGCTCAGGTAGTAATCGACAGGCGCCGCCTGACGGTCCGGATCGTCTCCTCCAACGCTGACCGACGAGAGCATTACCAGTGGCAGGGCAGCATGACGTGGGTTGGACTTGATTGTCCGGGCGAGTTCAAACCCATCCATCGCCGGCATCTGCAGGTCGAGAATGGCCAAATCGAAGGGTTGGTCGATCGCCGCCGCGGCAGCGAGTGCCTGCAGGGCCTCACTGCCGCTCGCGGCACCGGTGTAGTGCATTGACCATCCGCTGATCTGGTGTGCGAGGAGTTCACGATTCGTCGCATGGTCATCGACGACGAGGACTCGCAGGCCGGCGAGGCGTCCGGCAAGGTCGGCGGTCAGGCGAGCGTCTGGATTCTGTTTGCCTAGCGGCAGTTCGAACCAGAACAGCGTGCCCCGCCCTGACTCGCTATGCAGGCCGATCTCGCCCTGCATGGCTTCGACTAGACCTTTGCTGATGGCCAGACCGAGGCCGCTGCCACCAAACCGCCGCGTCGTGGAGCTGTCGGCCTGGACGAAGGCGCCGAAGAGCCGCGCTTGCGCCTCCGCACTGATGCCAATACCGGTGTCCTGCACCTGGAAGCGAAAACGCGCCTGCTCTGCGGTTTCGTCTAACAGCTTGACGGTAATGACGATTTTCCCTTCGCTGGTAAACTTGACCGCGTTGCTGATAAGGTTGGTCAAGATCTGGCGGACACGCATGGGGTCGCCGATGACCGCCACCGGCAGATCGTGGGGAACGCTGCATACCATTTCGAGCCCTTTGACCGTAGCCGGCTGCGCAAACATGTTCGCCACATCCTCGGCCAGCTGGCGCAGGTTGAAGTTGATGCACTCGATCTCCAGCTTGCCGGCCTCGATCTTCGAGAAATCGAGGATGTCGTTGATGATGTTCAGAAGATGCTCGCCAGACTGATAGACCGTATCGGCGAAACGTCGCTGCTGGACGGACAGAGGCGTGCTACGCAGCAGCTCGGTCATACCGAGAATGCCGTTCATTGGCGTGCGGACTTCGTGGCTCATCGCCGCCAGGAACTCGCTCTTGGCTCGGCTGCCGGCTTCCGCGAGATCCCTGGCGTCGCGCAATTCGGCGGCCTGGACTGCCAGGTGGTGGTTGCGATCCTCGATTGTGTCGAGCATGGTGTTGAAGCCGTTGGCAAGTTCGCCGATCTCGTCGCCCGGGTCGACCCTGGCGCGTGTCGCATAGTCACCTTCCTGCGACACCCGGGCGGTGATGGCGAGCAGGTCCGAGATCGGCCGCATGATGCCGCGGTAAGTCCAGACGAATAGTGCCAGGAGTGCCAGCACCATGAGCACAGCAGCCACGGTTGCCGCCTCGGTCAGGCGGTGCAACTCGGCTGCGATGGCCTCGCCGACGTTGACGCGCCACGTTTCCATGTCTCGGGTCAACTCGTCAGCGTCGTGGATCAGCTTGCCGAAGGTGGCCATCGCATCTTCGTTTTCCACGCCGATCACCCGAATTCTGCTGAAGGCCTCGGCCGCGCGGCTGAACGCGTGCCAGCGGGGGGCGAACGAGTGCTCGATCTGTGCTTTCAGATCGGGATCGTCGGTAGCCAAGATCAAATCCGGAAGCGATCGGTCGAAATCGACGATGCGCTGCCGGGCCAGTACCTTGGCGGACAGGGTACCTTCGGTCAGGATGATCTCATCGAGCGCGCGCAGCGTAAGGTGCAGGCGGACGGATCCCTCGGCGGCCGCCGCGGCCATCGCTGAACTGTGCTGCATCAGGCGATAGCTGCGTGCGCCGGCCGCGGCCAGAATGGCAACGATCGCCAGCGACAGGATCCCGGCAATGATCAACCGACTGCGGATGCTGCGTCTTCTGGCGAACATGCGCTGGCCGCCAGAGTTAGTGCTCGACCGGCAGAGACTTGCCGACCCAGCCGGCAAAGCCGTCGCGCATCCACAGCACATTCCGGTAGCCCGCCCTGACTGACAGGACGGTTGCCTTGTAAGCCTTCCAGCCGCTGGGTCCATCGCTGTAGATGACGACGCTTGCGTTCTTGTCGGCGGGCAGCCTGGCGAGGTCGAAAACGTCCTGCGTCGCATCGAAGTCGACCTTGTACTCGCTTTTCTCCCTGTAGGACACCAGCGTGGCACCCGGTACGTGTCCTTTGCCGAAATTCAAGGGGCTGCGCGCGTCGACTAAGTTCGTAGCCTTCCTGTCGAGCAGCTTCTTTGCTTCCTCGACGGTGACGATCCGGGCGCCCTTGACGCTGGTTGGCGTATCGGGCCTGACATCGTCGGCGGCGGCGGGCGCCACGGCAAGGATGAGGATGGCTGCGAGGCTGGCTAGGGCATTCATCAAGATTTCCCCCAAAGAATGAGTCAGGTCCTGCTCGGGCCAATTGGCCCGAGCAGGCGCGAGCCACGTTTGTCGATGGCAACCGTGCTCTGGTGAGCAGAGCGGCCTACTTGTGGTCGTAGAACCCCCCACTAAGGTCAGATGTCACCGTTAACGGCAAACAGCACGGAAACTGAATGACGAAGATAACTATATAACTATACCAAGCTCGGTCATCAGTGACTTTAACTGTCCTTTCTCCTGGCATATAGAATTGGGAACATGACTTCTTCTTGGGACTTGCGGCCATGTTGAAATTGATATGTTCGCAAGCGGATGCGCGAGTCTTGGTGACCAGGGCAAAGTCTGCCACCACCGCGATTACCGGGATACCGGGGAGGAACTGGACATGAAACTGCCCGTGCTCGGGATCTTGATGCGTGCCTTGCAAGGGTACTGGCAGCCTGAAAGGGTCGGGCTGCGAGCCGGATGCTGATCCAGGAGGTGCGCATGCGATGCCAGGAGCAGAACCTGGCCGGATGCTGGTGAGTCCGGCTGCCAGGCGCTTGCGGCAACACCCAGCGCTGGCGCTTGGCGTAGAATGGCCGGATCATGAGTGCGACTCATCTTCCCGACTACGCTGGCGGCAGCATCGTCAATCTGATGCAGAGCATCGCCACGGCCTGCGGCAGCACCAGCAGTCCATATCCATCGCTACCGGCGTTGTCGGCGGTGCAACTGGGCCGGGCGCGGCATATCGTACTGCTGGTCATCGATGGGCTGGGGCAACGGACGCTGGCCAGACACGCCAGCAGCCCACATCTCCAACACCATCTGCTCGGCAGCATGACTTCGGTTTTTCCGTCGACCACTGCCAGCGCCATCACCACCTTCATGACCGGCCTCGCGCCGGCGCAGCACGGTCTCACCGGCTGGCATATGCATCTGGACGAGATCGACCAGACCCTGGCAATCCTGCCGCTGACACCCCGATTAGGGCCGTCCCGACTGTCGCCAGCCGCGCTGCCAGCGCGCCTGTTCGAGCATCCGTCGCTGTTTCAGAGGCTGGATCGCGAGTGCTGGGTAGTGGCACCACAGAGCATCGTCGGCAGCGCCTTCAACGCCTGGCACTCGCGGGCTGCGCAGACCCGTGCCTACAACTCGGTTGCCGAGATGTTTGCCTGTCTGGGCGAATTGCTGCAGGAAACGACCCGTTCGCGTTATGTCTACGCCTACTACCCCGATCTCGACAGCTGTTCCCATCATTACGGCACCGACAGCCGCCAGGCACAACAGACGCTGAGTGCAGTTGACACCCTGTTCGGTGAGTTGCTCCGCAAGCTGCGCGGCAGCAATACCTGGGTGCTGCTCACCGCCGACCATGGTTTCATTGATTCTCCCCCCCGCAGGGTCATCAGTCTCGACGACCATCCACAGCTCGCCGCACTGTTGCTCCGGCCCTTGTGCGGTGAGCGCCGGGTCGCCTACTGCTACGTCGCCTCGGCCAATCGGCCGGTTTTCGAAGACTATGTGCGCCGCCATCTTGCCCGCGCTGCCCACCTCTACACCAGCGACCGGCTGATCGCTGGCGGATGGTTCGGTCCTCCACCCTACCATCCGCGCCTAGCATCCCGAATCGGCGACTACACCCTGGTGATGAAGGACAACTGGACGATCAAGGACTGGCTGCCGGGAGAAAAGCAGTTTGCAATGCTCGGCGTACATGGCGGCATCAGCAGCAGCGAGATGTGCGTTCCGCTGGTCGCCCTGCTGGCCTGACGGTCATGGCTTTCCCATTAACTGCCGGGATCAGCGGCTTGCCCCGCGCCTAATTTCTTGAGGAGTCTAGCAATGGCCAATGACCATGCCAAAACTGCACATACCGATCGTCTGATCGCCGACGCCATCCGCAACCGCCTTGGCCGTGAAGCGGGCTATCGCGAACAGGCCCTGAAAATCTACCCATGGATTTGTGGTCGCTGCGCCCGAGAATTCACACACCAGAATCTGCGCGAACTCACCGTTCACCACCGCGACCACAATCACGACAACAATCCCAGTGACGGCAGCAACTGGGAGCTTCTATGCCTCTACTGCCACGATAACGAACATGCCAGGGAGCTCGACGCAGCCGCGGCCCGCCAGGTCGGAATCACTTCGCTTGGCGCGACTGCCAGGGCGCCGGCGACAGCGCAGCCGTTCTCTAATCTCAAGGAACTCCTGAAAAGCCGCTGACCCTGCCTCGCGAAGGCACGCCCGGATGAACACCGATTATCTTGTCATGGAGCAGGTCTGCGCGGCGGCCCCCTTGCTCGCCGTTTTCAGGCAGAATTCGATTGCTTCGTGCTAACCCCGTGATGCTTGGCAATTCTGCCAAACCACTCGGCCACCTCATCGTGCACAGCGTATGTGAGAACAATATTAGTG
Organism: Candidatus Accumulibacter cognatus; assembly: GCF_000584975.1. Taxonomy (NCBI): domain Bacteria; kingdom Pseudomonadati; phylum Pseudomonadota; class Betaproteobacteria; genus Candidatus Accumulibacter; species Candidatus Accumulibacter cognatus. The sequence continues at coordinate 7,055 of NZ_JDST02000008.1, forward strand.
AGTAATCAAGACTGCTTCCGTATCCTTGAGGACATCGCCCGCGACCTTTCGGGCGAAGTCGTTTCTTTTCCGACTTTCCTCGACATCACCTTTCAGGTACGAACCGCACTCAGAAAACCCGATTTGACCATCCACCATCTGGGTACGCTGATCAGCGCCGAGCCCCTGATGAGCACCAAGATCATCCGTTTGGCCAATTCGGTAGCGATGAACCCCTCTGGAAAGGCCATCGTCGATGTCAATAGCGCGATTTCTCGAATCGGCATGGAGGCAGTGCGCAGCGTTTCCTTTGCCGTGGCGATGGAGCAACTGCTCAATTCCAAGAAGATGGCCCCTTTCGAAGCGCTGTCGCGGCGCCTATGGGAACACACCATGCAGGTCGCCGCGCTGGCACGCGTCCTGGCACGTCGCTTGACCCAGGTCAGTCCCGACGAGGCAATGTTCGCCGGCCTGGTGCATGACATCGGCGTGTTCTACCTGCTCTCGCGGGCAGTAAATTTCCCCACACTGGTCGATGACCCGGCTGAACTGCATGCGCTGCTGGTCGAATGGCATGACAGTATCGGGCACGCACTGCTGGCCGCGATGGGGATGCCGGAAGAGCTGCTGGTGGTGGTACAGGAGCACGAACAAGATCGAACGATCGATACCCTGAAAACGCTGGGGGACGTGCTGTTCGTCGCCAACAGGCTGGCCAATCTGCAACATGGCTGGCGGGACAGCCTGTTTTGCGTGCCGCTGGATCCCGCCAAGCTGTCGCAGCTATTTGACACCCAGGCGCTCGGTACCCTGCTTGCCGAATCTGCAGAAGACCTGGCTTCGCTGAAAAACGCGCTCTGCTCCTGAATTCGCCGACAGGCGCCTAACGGTCATGGCTTTTCCAGCCGCCCCGATCATGAAAGTCATGACCGTTTCCCTCTCCCCCAACCCCTCTCCCGCGAGGTGAGAGAAGAGGCTCGTGAGTCGCTGACGCGACTTTCACAGTAACGGGCCGCAGCGCAATCGATGGCTGTCAGCGCGGTGTACTATAGCCGCCGGATCTTGGCGAGCAAGCCGGTTGTCGATGTCTGGTGAATGAACGGCAAGGAGCGCACGCAACCACCCCAGCCGCTGACTTCCTCATTGCCGACGATTCTCTCGAGCGGCCAGTCGCCCCCCTTGACGAGGATGTCGGGACGGCAATCGAGAATGCGCTGCAATGGCGTATCTTCCTCAAACCAGGTCACCAGAGTGACCGATTCGAGAGCCGCGATGACTGCCAGACGATCACTCAAGGAATTGACCGGACGGTCATCGCCTTTACCAAGACGTTGGACCGAGGCATCCGAGTTCAGCGCAACGACCAGCGTCGCGCCGAGTGCGCGTGCTTCGGCAAGGAGGCTGACATGGCCGCGGTGCAGCAGATCGAAGCAGCCGTTGGTGAACACCAGCGGACGCGGCACGCTGTCTATGCGCTCGGCAAGTTCGCCGGGGGCAACGATCTTGTGTTCGAATGCCGGCAGGTGGGTCGATGGTTGAGGCATTGGATCGGGCATCCGTGACTCCGCAAAAGCGCACATCGTACAGTCTTTCGGAACCCGGCGTCGCCGATCATTTCGATCATTGGGCGCACGAATCCATGCTTTTTCGGTATCGTTCGCTATTCGGGACTCGCCACAGGGGCGCCTCCACATGCACCATCGCTACCCACTGCATATCCATATTTCGACGCTGTTTCTGGCGCTGATACTTCTCGTATGCGGCGTACTCAGCGGAATCGGCTACCAACTCAGCAGCAAGCTGCTGGAAGAATCCGCTGCCGACCTGACGGCGCGCATCAGCCGTGCAGCACTGCTTGAGATGCGGCGCATCATCGAGCCTGCTGAGGTGGCTACTCACCTGTTGAGCCTGCAGCGTGTGACCAGCGCGACCTCGCTCAAGGAGCGTCTTGACAGCCTGGAGTTCATGCGCCAGGCGCTCGACAGTTCGCCGGCGCTGTCTTCGCTCTACGTCGGTTACGACAATGGCGACTTCTTTCTGGTTGGACGTGTTGGCCATGGCAGCGCGAGCGAGGCCGCTCGAGTGCCGGCCGGCGCGAACTACGTCGTGCAGAGCATTGAGCGGGTCGCAGCAGCACCGCCGCGCGGACGTTTTATCTATCTTGACGCAGCCCTGCAGACCCTGCGGGACGACGATCGTCCGGACTACGCCGCGGCCTATGATCCGCGTGACCGCATCTGGTATACCGAAGGACTGGCCTCCCCAACGCAGGTCAAAACGCCTCCGTACCTCTTTTTCTCGAGCCGGCGGGTCGGCACGACACTGGCCAGTCGCGCCGGCGGCGGACGATCCGTGGTCGGTGCAGACATCCTGCTCGACACGCTCGGCAAGTCACTGGCCAGACAAAAGGTGACCCCGGGAAGCGAGATGGTGCTCGTCAACGCTCAGGGCTACGTGCTGGCCCACGAGGATGTTTCGCGAATGGTGCTGGCCTCGCCGGAAAGCAATGGCAAACCGTCGTTGGCGAGAATCGACGAGCTGGCTGTGCCGGTGCTGGTTCCGCTCCTGACCGTCGTCAGGCAGATGCAGGGCCAGGAGGCTGCCCATGCCCTTGGCGTCAAGGTGGGTGACAACGAGTGGAGAGTCTCGGTTAATCGCCTCATCCTCGAAGGAGTGCCACCACTCTACCTGGTCACTGCCATCCCGGAAAACGAGCTGATGGCCGGGGCGCGGCAAGTGATACGTCAATCGGCGAAGGCCACGCTGCTCGTTCTGCTGTTGTCGATTCCGCTCACCTGGCTGCTAGCACAGAGCATTTCGCGGTCGCTGCGCCGCCTGGCCAGCGAAGCCGAGGCGATTCGCCATTTCGAATTTTCTCGCCCGATCGTCCTGGAGTCTTCGATCAAGGAAGTCACCGAACTGGCTTTGACCATGGACGGGATGAAGAGAACCATCCATCGCTTTCTGGACATCAGCCAGACCGTCGCCGCCGAGCAGAATTTCGACCGCTTGCTGCCGCGCCTGCTCGCCGATACGCTCTCGGCCGCCGAGGCGCGGGCCGGAGTGCTTTACCTGGCCGAAGCCAGTCAGCTCAACCCAGCCGTGGCACTCGACGACAGCGGTTCGGCACTGGCCGGCGACTTGCCCTCGCTCGACGTCGCGCACACCGGCCCGTTGCTCGGCGCCGCATTGGCCGAAGGCATCGCCCGTGCCGGCCGACTACAGCCCGAAGATCTGGATAGCCTGGGGCTGGCGACTGCGAACCTGGCCCAGGCTAGCCACGCCATGGCCGTTCCGCTGTGCAACCGCAAGAACGAGCTGGTCGGGGCAATGATTCTGCTCAGCGAGACGGAAACCGACAGCCACCGCCTGAGTTTCGTCAAGGCGCTTTCCGGGTCGGCCGCCGTGTCGCTCGAAAGCAAGGCACTGATCAAGGCGCAGAAGGATCTGTTCGAAGCGTTCATCCAACTGATCGCGGCGGCCATTGATGCCAAGAGCCCCTATACTGGCGGTCACTGCGCACGCGTTCCGGAACTGACCAAGATGCTGGCACGCGCGGCGTGCGCTGCCAGTTGTGGTCCCTACCAGGACTTTCAGTTATCCGAGGATGATTGGGAAGTATTGCACGTGGCCGCCTGGCTACATGACTGCGGCAAGGTGACGACGCCCGAATACGTGGTGGACAAGGCCACCAAGCTGGAAACCATCCATGACCGTATTCACGAAATACGGATGCGCTTTGAAGTGCTCAAACGTGATAAAGAAATCAGCAGCCTGCAGGCCATTGCCGCCGGCAAGGACGCCGAGACGGTGCACCGCCAGCTTGCCGCCGAACTGCAACAGCTCGACGACGACTTTGCCTTCGTTGCCCGATGCAACGAAGGAGGTGAATTCATGGCGCCGGAAAGCATCGATCGCCTGCAGGCGATCGCCGCGCGCACCTGGCTGCGCACACTCGATGACCGCATCGGCATCTCGCAGGATGAGAGGCTGCGCAAGGCGCGCACATCTTGCTCCACACTGCCCGTTGCCGAAACGCTACTCGCCGACAAGCCAGAGCACTTCATCGCCAGGCGGGCGCAAGATCGCATGCCGAAAGACAACCGCTGGGGATTTCGCATGCAGGTCCCGCCGCTGCTATACAACCGGGGCGAGCTCTACAATCTTTCTGTCGCACGTGGCACCTTATCGACAGAGGAACGCTACAAGATCAACGAGCATATCGTGCAGACGTTGGTCATGCTTTCGCAACTACCTTTCCCAAGACACCTCCGGCAAGTACCAGAAATCGCCGGTGGGCACCACGAAAAGATGGATGGTAGCGGCTATCCGCGGCAACTCAGGCGCGAGCAAATGAGTCCGCTGGCGAGAATGATGGCCATCGCCGACATTTTCGAGGCTTTGACAGCGGTCGACCGACCCTACAAGAAGGGCAAGACGCTGTCGGAAGCACTGGCCATCATGTCCCGGATGCAACAGGAGCAGCATATCGATCCGGAGTTGTTCGCACTCTTCCTGCGCGCCGGCGTATATCTCGACTACGCACGACAATTCATGCAGCCAGAGCAGATCGACGCGGTCGACGTCGAAGCTTTGCTGACCGCAACGCCTCCCTTTCCAGCCGCCGTTTGACGCGGCCCTTGATCCGCGCGGATGCAGGTTTCGTCCTCCAGGAGCCGCGTACGCAACCGGGTGTGACATCGTCGAGCGCGGCGTTCGCCACAGACTGTCAGAATCATTCTGCAACCGCAGCCGATCAATCGCCGGTAGCGCCAAGGAACTGCCGCCCAAGCCGCTGTTCAATAAATACAGATTATATTAAGGCATAGTATTTTCTTATTCATCCCCCGCCAGACTGACACTTCAATTTTCTCGATTGGCTCTTGCCAGCGGTGCTGCACGATCCGGTGGCGCCTCCCGAAGGCTCTCCTGATGACAGATCATCATGCTGATATGCAGGACTTTTTATGTACTTGAGTGTTCAATGGGGCGAGGGGATGGTCTCGACGAAAGGTTCGAGGGAAATGACAGGGTGCATTGAAATAAATTGTGCCATTGGTCACGGATCATTTAATTAATTAATTTTATGATCTTCATATGTGGCACCTAATCCTTCTGTCTTCCCTAACCTTCACGTTCTCCCATGACTACGAAAATCTGCGTCAAGTGCAAGCAAGAAAAATCGGTACTGGAATTTCACAAGAATTCACGAAGTGCGGATGGCCTTCATTCCTACTGCAAGGAGTGCAACAAGGCTCAGGCACTCGCGCACATCCGGGCAGAAAAAGCCAGGAAGGCGCTGCTGCGAGCCGCCAAGCGAGCCGCCAGCAATGCGGGGTGATCCGGTGACCGGCCTGATACGCTGTTAGTTACGCGACAGACGGCAGTTCAGTGACCAAGCCCCCAATATTGCGGGTCACCGAAAGTCGTCTTGAGCTGATCGATGAACAGCCGAACACGCAAAGGCAAATGCCGGCGTTGCGGAAATACGGCGTAGATGCCGACACTGGGTGCCGCATGCTCGTCGAGCAGGGGAACGAGTCGGCCACTCAGCAAATCGTCACCTACCTCCCACATCGATCGCCAGGCCAGACCCTTGCCGGCCAGTGCCCAGGCGTGTAACACCGCTCCGTCATTGCACTCGAAGTTGCCCGACACCTTGTAATTCTTCACCTCACCTCCCACGTACTGGCGCAGAGCCCAGCCACGTTGTTGGCCAAGCGACAGGCAGTTGTGCAAGGCCAGTTCGGCCGGCGTACCAGGCGCACCGTATTCTGCCAGGTAGGCTGGGCTGGCAACGATGACGCGACGCATTTCGCCAAGTTTGCTGCTCGCCAGACTCGAATCGGCCATTTCGCCGATCCGTACCGCACAGTCAACACCCTCGTTGAGCAGATCGACGAGCCGATCGGTCAGGTCAAGCCGCACGGTGACTTGTGGATTGGCCTGCATGAAGGCAGCCACCTGCGGCGCCACATGCCGGCGCCCAAAACCTGCCGGGGCCGACACCTTGAGGTGACCGCTGGCACGAATGCCACCCAGTGAAACCGCCGCTTCGGCATTCGCGAGTTCGTGAAGGATGCGCTGACAGTCCTCAAGGAACGCCTGTCCTTCGAAGGTCAGTGAAAGCTTTCGCGTCGTGCGCAGCAGCAGCTTGACGCCAAGGCGTGCCTCCAGAGCATCGAGCCGGCGCCCGATCACTGCCGGCGTGATCCCTTCAAGCTGTGCCGCTGCCGAGAGGCTGCCACGTGTCGCTGCGTTAACGAAGGCCTCGATTTGCTTGATATGGTCCATCTCTCAGATTCGATACCAGAGGTAAAAGATAATTTGATTCCAATCGCTATTATCTTTGAATGCAGCCTCTAATAGAATCGTTGCATTGCATCATCAACCATCGACAGGAGTCATCGCATGAGTCTTAATCTACCCGCCGGCATGCAAATCAACGCACCGATCCAACCCGGTTACGAAACCATTCTCACCCCCGAGGCACTGGCTCTGGTCGCCAAACTGCACCGATCTTTCGAGGATCGCCGCCAGGAACTGTTGCAGGCACGCGTTGCTCGCCAGGAACGGATCGACGCTGGCGAGATGCCTGACTTTCTGCCGGAAACCCGGTCTATCCGCGACGGCGACTGGAAAATTGCACCGCTACCGAAGGCGCTCGAGCGTCGCCGCACCGAAATCACCGGCCCGGTCGAAGCCAAAATGATCATCAACGCCTACAACTCGGGTGCCGATTCGTACATGAGCGACTTCGAGGACTCGAACAGTCCGAAGTGGGACAACCAGATCCAGGGCCAGGTTAATCTCTACAAAGCCATTCGGCGCCAGTTGTCATTCACCAACGAAGCCGGCAAGAAATATACGCTCAACGACACCATCGCCACTCTGCAAATTCGTCCGCGCGGCTGGCACCTCGACGAAAAACACGTCACCGTCGATGGTCAGCGCGTTTCCGGCGGCATCTTCGACTTCGGACTCGTCTTTTTCCACAACGCCAGAGAGCAGATTGCGCGCGGCGCTGGCCCCTTCTACTATCTGCCGAAGATGGAATCGCATCTCGAAGCGCGCCTGTGGAACGACATCTTCATCCTGGCGCAGGAGCACATCGGCCTGCCGCGCGGCACCATCAAAGCCACCGTGCTGGTCGAGACCATCCTCGCCACCTTCGAGATGGAAGAAATCCTCTACGAACTGCGTGAACACTCGGCTGGCCTCAACGCCGGACGCTGGGACTACATTTTCTCGTGCATCAAGAAGTTCAAGAAGAACCCCGACTTCTGCCTGGCCAACCGTGGTGCGATCACCATGGAGGTTCCCTTCATGCGCAGCTACGCGTTGCAACTGGTCAAGATCTGCCACAAGCGCGGCGCGCCGGCGATGGGCGGCATGAGTGCGCTGATTCCGATCAAGAACGATCCGGTGGCCAACGAAAAGGCGCTGGCAGGCATCCGTCACGACAAGACACGCGACGCCAATGATGGCTTCGACGGCGGTTGGGTGGCCCACCCAGGGTTGGTGGCGATCGCTGCCGAAGAGTTTCAGAAAGTGCTCGGCGATCGCCCGAACCAGTGGGAAAAGAAGCGCGACGAGACCTTCAGGGCAGCGGACTTCCTCAACTTCCAGCCTTCACAACCCATCACCGAAGCCGGTGTGCGCAACAACATCAACGTCGGCATTCACTACCTCGGCAGCTGGCTAGCCGGTAACGGCTGTGTACCGATCCACAACCTGATGGAAGACGCCGCCACAGCCGAGATCTCTCGTTCGCAGATCTGGCAATGGGTGGTTTCGCCCAAAGGGGTCCTCGATGACGGCCGCAAGGTTACCGCCGAGATGGTGCGCGGCATGATCGCCGAAGAACTGCTCAAGGTCAAAGCCACCATCAGTGCTCAGGGAGAAGATACCGCCACCTACGATCAGGCAGCGGTCATTTTCGACAAGATGTCGCTGACACCGGAATACCCGGAGTTCCTGACCCTGCCGCTGTACGAAGCCATGGAATAGACCCTCAGGACAAGGCGCCCATGGCGCGCGCGCGCAAGGCGCCGAGTTCACGGCTGGCCGGATCCGGAGAGCTGCGGGTCGGCCAGCCCTGCAGATGGCTGGCGGCCAGGTCGGCAAGTGCGTGAATCCAGTCGTCACGCTCGTTGAGGCAGGAAAGGTAGTGGAATTCCCTGCCGCCGGCCTGCATGAACGCACTCCGGCCCTCGATGGCGATTTCTTCGAGCGTCTCAAGACAATCTGCCGGGAATCCAGGGCAAATCACATCGACCCGTTGCACGCCCTGTGCTGCCAGCGCCTTGAGGGTTGGTGCGGTATACGGCTGCAGCCATTCGGCACGGCCGAAACGCGACTGAAAGCAGACCTGGTATTGTTCCTGACCGAGACTCAGCGCCTCGGCAAGCAGGCGGCCGGTCTTGTGGCACTCGCAGTGGTAGGGGTCGCCCTTGTCCAGCGTGTAGCGCGGCAGCCCATGAAAGCTCATGACCAGACGATACGAACGGTCCGGCCGGGCGTGACTGCACCAGTGCTCGCGCACACTGGCTGCCAGTGCCGCGATGTAGCCAGGGTGATCGGCAAAATTCCTGACCGTACGTATTTCCGGCTGATTGCGCACGCGTTGCAACCAGGCGCCAGCCGCATCGAATGCACTGGCCGTCGTGCTCGCCGAGTACTGTGGATAAAGTGGTAGCAACAGAATGCGTGTGCAGCCTTCGGCCTTGAGACGGGAGAGCGTTGCCGGAATCGACGGCTCACCATAACGCATGGCGAAATCGACGAGCACCCGATGTCCAGCCTGCCCAAGCAAGCCACGCAGCAACTTGGCCTGTCGTTCGACATGCACGCGCAGTGGCGAGCCTTCGGCCATCCACACCGCGGCATACTTTTCCGCCGACCGACGCGGTCGAATGTTGAGAATGATGCCGTTGAGAATCAACCACCAGGCAGCGCGCGGGATCTCGACGACGCGCGGGTCGGAGAGGAACTCCTTGAGGTAGCGGCGCACCGCCGCAGCCGTCGGTGCTGCCGGCGTCCCCAGGTTGATCAGCAGGACGGCGCTGTTCGCGGATGAATCGTGACGGTAGGCCGGTTCCGGGAAATAACCTGGCATCAGTATCTGGCCTGATAGGTCAGCGCTGAAGAGAGCAGTCGGGCGGTAATTTCGACGATTGGAATGACCCGCTCGTAGGCCATGCGAGTTGGACCGATGACGCCCACCGAGCCGACCACTTCACCGTCCACTGCATAAGGTGCGGTGACCACGCTGCACTCATCAAGAGGAGCCAGTCCCGATTCGCCGCCGATGAAGATTTGTACCCCTTCGGCACGCTTCGAGAGATCGAGCAGTTGCATCAGCGAGGTTTGCTGTTCGAAGAGGTTGAACAATTCGCGCAACCGTCGCATGTTCGACGAGAATTCCTCGACTTCAAGCAGGTTGCGCTCGCCTGAAATGACATAGCGGTTGTCGGATTCACGCATTGCCTCGTCACCGGCCATCAGTGCAGCGGCCATCAGCGTCTGCAGATCGCCGCGCAGTTTCTGCAGGTCTTCCTGGAGGCGGCGACTGATATACTCAAAATCCTGGCCAACAAAATGCTGATTCAGATAATTGGTCGCGGTGACCAGTTCGGACGGTGTATAGGCGCGCCCCGGAAAGAGCAGGCGATTCTGCACATCGCCGTCAGAAGTGACCAGGATCAGCAGAATGCGCTTCTCCGACAGGCTGACGAACTCCATCTGACAGATCTTCGGCGTCAGACGGCGTGGTGCCAGGACGATGCCGGCAAAATGGGTCAGCCCGGACAACAAGTGCGAAGCCTTGCTGATCAATTGCGAAGGCTGCGAGGGAAGCAACTGTTCCTCGATGGCGTCGAGCTTGTCCTTTTCGAGCGGCTGGACAGTCAGCAGAGTATCGACAAAGAAGCGATAGCCGCGAGACGTCGGCACACGCCCGGCAGAGGTATGCGGGCTGGCAATCAGACCAATTTCCTCGAGATCGGCCATGACATTACGAACGGTTGCTGCCGACAGGTCCAGGCGCGAGTACCGGGACAGCGCACGCGATCCGACGGGTTGCCCTTCGGCAATATAGCGTTCGATCAGGGTCTTGAGGAGCGTTTTGGCGCGGTCATCTAGCATGGTTCGATTCTACAAAAATTCCATCATTCACGGGGCGCCGCGGAAGCAGGCTGAATTGTGGTTTAATTCGCGCATGAACAATGCCTTTCCAGAAGATTCGGCTGATTGCGCGCCGCCACCCCGGACGATTGCGCTAGTCGGAAAGTACCACAGTCCAGAGATTGCCGAGTCGATTCGCCTGCTGGCCAATTACCTGCACGAACGCGGCATGACCGTCTTGATCGAGGAAGAGACTGCCTGCAACGTCATCTCGCATCTGGAACTCGGGAGCTGGGCGAGCGGCAGTTTCACCTGGCTCGGTGCCCATGCCGACATCGCCGTCGTCGTCGGTGGCGACGGTACCATGCTTAATGCCGCACGCCAACTTGCCCGTTATCGGGTGCCTCTGGTCGGCGTAAACCAGGGGCGTCTCGGTTTCATGACCGACATCGCACGTAGCGACATGCTGACCTGCATGGACGACCTTCTGGACGGCAAGTTCGTTCCGGAGACACGCATGCTGCTCGATGCCGATGTCGTGCGTGGTGAGCGCAGTGTCGTTTCAAACCTGGCGTTGAACGATGTGGTGGTGGACAAGGGCGCGATCGGACGGATGATCGAACTCGAATTGTTCATCGACGGCGAGTTTATTTACCACCTGCGCTCGGACGGCCTGATTGTCGCCACATCCACCGGCTCGACGGCCTATGCGCTCTCGGCCAATGGCCCGATCCTGCATCCACAGGTTTCGGCCATCGCCCTGGTTCCGCTCTGCCCACACGCACTGACCAACCGGCCAATCCTGGTCGGTGATCGTAACGAAATCGAGATCAGGATTGTGCACGCCACCGATTCGCGTGCCCACTTCGATGGACAGGTGACGGTTGACCTTCGGAACGAGGATTCCGTACGTATTCGTCGCTCCGAATATTCGATCTGTCTGCTGCATCCGCCTGGTCACAGCTATTTCGCCATGCTCCGACAAAAGCTGCACTGGAGCGAGCGACCCAAGGAACATTGACCCACTGCCGTGACGACGAGATTGACGATCCCCTTATGCTCTGTCGTTTGACGATTCGCGACTTCGTGCTGGTCGACCGGCTGGAACTCGAGTTTCAGCAAGGATTTAGTGCGCTGACTGGCGAAACCGGTGCCGGCAAGTCGATTCTCGTCGACGCCCTGGCATTCGCCCTGGGTGAGCGCGCCGACGCGGGCCTCATTCGTGCCGGAAGCGAGCGCGCGGAGGTGAATGCCGAGTTCGACCTTGCGGCTTCGCCGGAGGCCACCGCCTGGCTACAGGCGCATGATCTGGATACGCCAGGCGTCTTGCTGCTGCGCCGCGTCCTGGATGCAAGCGGCCGTTCGCGTGCCTATCTGAATGGTTCGCCAGTGACCGTCCAGCAGTTGCGGGAGGTGGCCGAATCATTGGTCGACATCCACGGTCAGCATGCGCATCAGTCGCTGCTGCGCAGCGAAGCGCAGCGTGCTCTGGTCGATTCGCATGCCCGGCTCGAATCCCTGCTCGCCGAGGTGGCCACCGCATGGCGCAACTGGCGCGCGGCCAAGACGCTGTTTGATACCGCCAGCAGCGGCAGTGAGGCCTTGTCAGTCGAACGCGAGCAACTGGAATGGCAGGTTCACGAACTGCAAACACTCAACTTCTCGACCAAAGAATGGCAGCTTCTGAACGAGGAGCACAAACGTTTGGGCCATGCAGCCAGTCTGGTCGAAGGAGCACAGTTCTCCTTGCAGATCTTGGACGAGGGCGACGCCGCTTGTGAGGCCCAGGTCGCCGCCGCGATCAATCGCCTGGAGGGGCTTTGCGAGTACGATCCGGCGCTATCCGAAATCACCGACCTATTGCAATCCGTGCAGGCCGAACTCGGCGAAGCGGCCTCTGCCTTGAATCGTTACACCCATCGAATCGAACTCGACCCACGGCGTCTGGTGGAAGTCGAACAACGCATCGAAGCGGTCCTGGGTTGTGCGCGCAAGTTCCGCTGTGCACCCGATGACCTGACAATGCTACTGGCGCGCTGGCAGGAGCGGCTGAGCGTTTTGGGTGAGGCCGCCGACCTTGCCGCCCTGGAGGCGCGCGCCACGGCTGCCCGTGCGCAGTATGAACAGCTCGCGCAGCGTCTCTCCGGCAAACGCGCCCAGGCAGTCGAGGTACTCGGCCGCGAAGTCAGCCAGGTCATGCAACAGTTGGCGCTTGCTGGAGGCCGCTTCGAGATTGCCCTGTTGCCGGTCGAAGGAGGGAATGCCGCAGGGTTTGAACAGGTCGAGTTTCGTATCGCTGGCCTGGCCGGAAGTGAACCGCGGTCGCTGGCCAAGGTCGCTTCCGGTGGCGAAATCTCACGGATCAGTCTAGCCATTCAGGTGGTCACTAGTCAGGCGGCAAGCGTACCGACGCTGATCTTCGACGAGGTGGATGTCGGAATCGGCGGGGGTGTTGCCGAAGTCGTAGGCCGTTTGCTGCGTGAGTTGGGAGGCAAAAGACAGGTTCTCTGCGTGACACACCTGCCCCAGGTTGCCGCACGTGCCAACTGGCAATGGCAGGTCAGCAAGACGATTCGAGCAGGAGCGGTTCGCAGCCACGTTGCCACCCTCGAAGGAGATGCACGGGTCGAGGAAATTGCTCGCATGCTCGGCGGCATCGACATCACGTCGATCACCCGCCAGCATGCCAGGGAAATGCTGGGACTGCCTTGAGCAGCCTCAAGACGATGCGCGCTTGTCAGCACAGGGGCGACAAGCCAATGGCACGGCCACTGTCAGAAACCTCCCACAATCTCCTGTTTGACCACGGATATGCCGGCGCGCCGTCGGGCCCTGCCTCCCTGGAACAGTCCAGGAACCCGCAGAACATTTAGGCCGAACGTTCAGGCAGGCTTCTTGAGCTTGCTCTTGGCCGCTTTCTTGAGGGTCTTGAAGAGTTCCGGATCTTCCGCCTTCACGTATTCGAGAACCTCGATGTCTTCTCGTTTGAGGCGCTGAATGTCGATCTGCTCGACATGAACGAGCCTGAGCAGCTCACGCACCGGCTTGGGCATATTGCGGCCACTTTCATATCGCGAACCGCCACTCTGCGTCACACCGATCTTGGACCAGAACTGCTGCTGATTCAAACCAAGCCTGCGACGAATTTCGCGAGGATCAACCTTCTCAACGACTTTGTTGACGGTGCTCATGACTCTCCTTTCTTACCTTCACGCAAAGTGGACCAGCAGGAAGTCGACTTCCTGCCATATCTTCATACAATATGACTTTGGTAATACACGATGCACTATAAGCGATTCCCCCGAAATTTTGCAAGTGGCATTGCCATAGAACATCAGGCTAATGATGATCAGCTTGTCGGAAGTGCAGAAGTGCTTGCCTTTTGCGGCAAGGTCAAGCCAAGCATTAGAATACCGGCTTTTGCGTTTCTCAACTGGATTTGGGATGGCACTGATCGTTCAGAAGTTTGGCGGCACGTCGGTTGCTTCGACGGATCGCATCAAGAATGTTGCCAAGCGAGTCGCTCGCTGGCGGGCGCAAGGACACGACATTATCCTGGTTCCTTCGGCTATGGCCGGAGAGACCAACCGGCTGATCGGCCTGGCCAGGGAAATTTCTCCTGCACCGGATCCGCGCGAACTCGACGTGATTGCCTCAACCGGCGAACAGGTCACCATCGGCTTGCTGGCCATGGCCATGCATGCCGAGGGACTCAAAGCAAAGAGTTTTACCGGTTTCCAGGTCGGGGTGTTGACCGACAGCACTTTTACCAAGGCACGGATTCTGAAAATCGACCAGCACCGGATTCGTAAGGCCCTGGCCGATGGACACGTCGTGGTCGTGGCAGGCTTTCAGGGTGCCGATGAGCATGGCAACATCACCACCCTGGGTCGGGGAGGATCGGACACCTCAGCCGTAGCGCTTGCGGCAGCAATGAAGGCGGATGAATGCCAAATCTACACTGACGTTGACGGCGTCTATACGACCGACCCGCGCGTCGTTCCGGAAGCACGCAAACTCGACAGCATCACTTTTGAAGAGATGCTGGAGATGGCCAGCCTCGGGTCCAAGGTGCTCCAGATCCGCTCGGTCGAGTTTGCCGGCAAGTACAAAGTCAAACTCCGTGTGCTTTCCAGTTTCGAGGAGGAAGGCGAAGGTACGCTGATCACTGTTGAGGAAAAAGGAAATATGGAACAACCGATCATCTCCGGAATTGCTTTCAATCGCGACGAAGCCAAACTGACCGTACTGGGCGTTCCGGATCGTCCCGGCATTGCTTACCAGATCCTCGGGCCGATCGCCGATGCGAACATCGACGTCGACATGATCATCCAGAATATCGGCCGTGACGATACCACCGACTTTTCCTTCACCGTCAATCGCACTGACTACAGCAAGGCGCTTGCCATCCTGGAAACCGTCAAGGAAAGAATTGGCGCACGCGACATCACCGGTGACAACACCACCTGCAAGGTCTCTGCCGTTGGCGTTGGCATGCGCTCACATCCAGGCGTTGCGAGCAAGATGTTCGGTGCACTGGCCAAGGAAAACATCAACCTGCAGATGATCTCGACATCAGAGATCAAGATCTCGGTAGTCATTGAAGAAAGATACCTCGAACTTGCGGTGCGCGTCCTGCACAAGGCCTTCGGCCTGGAAAAACCTCCGAAGTCGAAGTTTGGTTTGACCGGCCGAGGTGAAACCGATATCATCACACCTTCCTAGGAGACGTGGCCGAGAGGTCGAAGGCACTCCCCTGCTAAGGGAGCATGCGGGCATAAACCTGCATCAAGGGTTCAAATCCCTTCGTCTCCGCCAGGACACCGGTTGAAAACTCTCTGCAGCAAAAACGAACACCCCGCTGAACGACCTGTTTTGCGGGGTTTTTCGTGTAAACCTCCTGACTCCGGGAATTTGGTTCGCTTTTTTCAAGTGAACGTTTCGATGTGACGTTTTACAGCGCTTCACTTAAATGCAGGAGATGAAGAGGGGGAACGACTGTGCTCGCCAGGAACTGAATGACTGCGGCAGGTTGCCCACTGGCATCAGGACAAAGGATCGTCGAAGACCTTCGTTGCCACTCACCAAGAAGCACCCGATCGTATCTGCGCTTACCACGCGCTCACGCTTACCGAACTTGAAAACCGCCACCTGCCCGAACCCTGGTGCAAGAAACTGCCGCGTCGCATTCCGGGTGTGCGCTTGACGTCTGGCCGCTGATCGGCAATATCAAGGCACGGGTCTCGACGAATTCCTGTGGGTGGATGCCCTGACGCGAGCGCAACGAATCTTGAATCCACACTGAGGGCGGCGGCATCGGTCTGTTCGTTGATGCCATCAATGAGCGGACAGCGACCTACTACCAGCGCTTCGGCTTCGTGCCATTACCGGATAACCCAATGTTGATCAGGGTGATGGTGTGAATGACGGATTGACGGCCCGCCATCCCAGAACAAGAATAGGGGGAACTCGTTGTCCGCCATCCCTCGACACGGAAAGTTGCGCCCGTATTGACCAGCGCCTTGGCCTGCACCTGCTGATTGGTGAAATGATTGGTTAATCGTAGCGCCGCATAGATAAGTCCCATCTCGCTCCCCAGAAACCTCGGTCATTTTTTCGTGCTTGTGTGCATCGGCAGGCTCAGTGCTGCGTCGGGCCGAAGAGGTCTTTCAGACCGGGGACAGTCAGAATACGGTACAGCCAGATTTCGATTTGCGCGGCCGCAGTGCTGGCAATCTCGCGGCTCACCTCGAAGTCGTCCATCGCTGCGGCTCAGTGCTGACTACCATTGTATAGAACGATGGGAAGAATTGGTGGCAATCGACCGTCGGCCAGAATCTCCCCTCGCTTGATCAGATCCTGGTAGAGCAGACCCTGATAGACCATCCTGCGCAGCGCCATGTATTTGTCGACGCTGCTCTGGAATTCCATCAACAGGTAGAGATAGACCCATTCGCCACCGAACTTGACCCGCCAGACAATATCGTCAGCGCGACCGCGGAAATCTTCGTCGGTGACGTAGTTGCCCGGGACTTTTTCCAGGGTGGTGTAATCCAGGATGTACAGCCGTCCGGGTTGTGCAGCCAGTCATCCTGAATGAACCCGATGAGCAGGTCGCGCACCATCTCCGGATGGGAAAACAGAAACTTGTAGCCGGTGTCGTGATCGTTTGCCATCGGGCCATTCTATTCTACCTGCCTCGATTCCGGTCTGAGCGGCAGCTACGGCAGAAAGCACTCCAGTGTTGCGGCTTACCTCGTGCCTGACCCTTTTTTCGGCCTGTACTCGACCGTCCTCCATGGCAATCGATGCCTTGGAAATGTCAGTGCTCAGTCGGCCCGAAGACATCCTCCATGCTGCGAGCATCAAGCACCCGATCCAGCCACGTCTCAATCTCCTCTCTCGACGCAGCGGCGATGTGGGAAGCCAGATCGGGAGGAAGCACGCCGAAGCGTCTGACGAGCAGGCGCTGCAGAGCCATAGCTACGCGTTTTTCCTCGCCTCTCGCCCCGTAGCCATGCGCCCATTCTTCAAGTCGTTCAGCCAACATGACTTTCAGCTCCTGTAAGACGTCGATCTCGGGTAAAAGGGTACGGTATTCTCCCTTGCGCATCAATGTCGCCCGGATCCAGATGGGGAACATCCGGCGCAGGTCGGGACGGTCGACGAGCCTCTCTTCGAGCAGCGCGATCAGGACGCCGAGGCTTCCTGGGAAGCCGGGTGTTCGATGCGGAAGACGGCCACCATGAGGTTCTTCAGCGAGGCCAGTTGGCTGTCGGTATAGGCGTTCTCGTCGACCAGCAGGTAGGAGAAGCGGGTCTTGAACTGCTCGACCAGGTCCGGTATCGGCGGGATCAGGTGGAAAACGTCGGTCCCGGCGGTCCAGCGCGGGCCGCCGTTGTAGAGAACGATCGGCAGGACCAGCGGCAGGCGGTCGTCGGACAGGAGCTGGCCCTGCTTGATCAGGGCCTGGTAGAGCAGCCCCACGTAGACCATCATGCGCAGCGCCATGTGCTTGTCCGACGGTACTCTGCTGGAACTCGATCAGCAGGTAGAGATAGACCCACTCGCCACCCACCCTGACCCGCCAGACGATATCGTCGGCCCGCTGGCGGAAGTCCTCACTGACGTAGCTGCCGGGGACGATCTCCAGCGTGCGGTAGTCGAGACTGTGCAGCCATTCGTCCGGAACAAAGCCAAGGATCAGGTCGCGCACCAGTTCCGGTGTCGAGAAGAGAAATTTGTAGCCGCTGTCGTGTCCGTTGGCCATCGGCGCATTCTACCTACGGTGCAGGTGCCTTGGCGTGATGGCCTTGCAAACCATTGAATCTGGTCCTCCTCTTCCGCTGACTGTTAAAAAAAGAGCCCCCCTGCCTTTTGGGCAGGGGGGCTCGGAGGCTTTCACCTGCACCCATCACCGAGGCGAAGGGTGTCTCTGGAGAGATTTAAGCGATAGCGGTGATGTCACCGGCCACAAAGGTGAGACCAGCAGCGAGACCTGTAATACCAGTCAGTTGGACCAGAACGTCGTTGGCACCCAGGCCAGCCACGCCGTCAGAGATAAACAGGTAGCTATTGACGCCGTTGTCATACACCGTGGAGGCTCCAGCCGCTCCCGCCACGCCACCAACAGCAGCGACGAAGGCAGCTAAGTTAGCCGCACCTGCAGTCACCAGACCTGCAGCGTTGATGGTCAGGCCTGAAGTCCCGGCCGTGGCAGCAGCAAGAGTTGTTGCGCCAAAGTCGATAATGTCAACAGCCGTGACATAGTCGGTGATGGTATCGAAGTTGGTAGCCGTCGGCAGGCCCGACGCACCCGCAGCGAACACGAAGGTGTCAGCACCAAGACCACCAGTCATCACGTCGGCACCAGCACCACCGGTGATAACATCAGCAAAGGCACCGGGATCACCGACGATGATGTCGGCACCGGAACCCCCTGTGATGTTCAAAGCAGCGCCACTAGTGTTGGTGATCGTCGTACCCGTGGAGGAGGTGGCAATCGTCAGCGTGGTCACACCGGTCACGGCGGTACCGTAGGTGATGGTATTTGCTGCAGTAGCCGGAGCAGTACTGGCGGTATCAACATACGCACTGAAATCCAGGATCTCGGTGTTGCTCACGTTAAAGACCTGTGTAGCCGTACCTGTCGAATCAGCAAAGGTAACGGTCGCGGCTGCAAACGTCACGTTGGCTGCAGTACCGCTGAAAGCCAGCGTATCCGTACCAAGATTCAGGTTGACGGTTTGTGCTGCGCCACCCACATTGATCCCCAGCGTAACGGAGTCGTTAGCAGCGAACCCGGCATCGCCAGTAATCGTCAAGGCAAATGCACCGGATACCGTACGGGCATCCATGAGGATACGAGATGGAGCGACTGGAGCCAGCGCAGTGCCCGCAGCATCGGTCATCAGACCATCGTTAGCCGTGACCAGCAGCGTTTCGATTTCAGTCAATGAAGCCGTGTGGCCGGAATCACTCAGGGCATCTGCAACAGCAGAGTTCAACGTCAGGTTGAGGGTCTGCAGAACAGCCTGATCGTTGTTGATGACGATGCTGCCAACGTTGGAAACGTTGGCAAGGTCAGCCGTGGTCACGGTTGCCGTGTTACGGACTTCCATCACATCAAGGGAACGGTTACCCACCAGCTGACGGGTCACGCCGGTCGAATCGACACCGACAGTGAGAACGATGTCACCACCGTCGATGATGTTGCCACCGTTCGTATTTTGATCGTTCACCACGAAGCGGTCAGCCGTTGCGCCCGCGCCTTCTTCACCGTCGTAAGTGAAGTGTTGGTTGGCTGACAGTGTCGTTGCATCCAGACGAAGTGCCGTGTTGGAAGTACGAACATCCGCGTTGGTTGCAGTGGAGACGGTAGAGTCATCATCGTTGTCGATGACGATCATGTTCCCGTTGGTACCGTTGGCGGTGATCATGTCGTTATCGATCTGCAGGAAGTACTGATTGCCTGCGCCATTACCCGCCAGATAGACGGTCTGGAAGCCAGAGACATTGTCCCACTCGGACTGTTGCAGAATGACATTGACACCGTTGCCGTCGATTACCAGAGTGTTATTACCGGCACCGCCGACCACTGTATCCGCATTGGTCAGGCCGGCTTGTGAACGGGTTGGTGAAGCAGCGGCGATATCGTCGAAAATCACCGTATCGTTACCAGCACCCATGGTGATGGCCTGACCACCGTTGGTGTTGGCCGCGGTGGTGCTGACACGAATGGTAACGTCGGAGGCTTCGTTGGCCGCATTGATGGTGCCCGCAACGAGGCGCACCATGTTGGTACTGGCACCAACATCCACCCAACCGAAGCCATCGACGGCAGTGCCGGTGACATCGACCTGCTTCAGACCGGTCACATTATTTGCCGCGATGATTGCTGCTTCCAAAGCTGCCTTGTTGGCAACCGTCGGATTTGCATCATAGGTCGTCTTGGCTGCCGCCAGCGCTGTCAGCAGTGCGTTGGGGACCAAAGCGCCACCAACAGCAATAGCCTGAGCATCGGCGGGAGCCAGCGTGGTATCCACATCCAGGTTCAGGAAGGTGCCCGCCACACCACCAGACAGGGTAATGGTGCCCCTGAGTCCAGCTGCAGTTGCCAGTTCGAGTTCCACGGTATTGGATTCCGTGTCGGAGTCGGTGACAGTCAGGCTTTCGACGCGTTCAACAGCGGCTGTTGCGGGCAAATCGCCGTTGGTTTGCAGGGTGAAATTGAAACGCGGATCGGTGTTGACGCCCTCATTGATGGTAATGCCCACCAGGTCGTTTGCGTTGGTTGAGGACTTGAGATTGGCGACCACGGTGGTGTCGATGATGCTACCGTTATTCGTGGTGCTGTGCTGAATCGACAGTCCGGCGCCCTGTGCTGCCGTCAGGTTGTTCAAGGTAACCGTGTAGTTGCCATTGTCCCAGGAAACCGGGGGATTGTTGATACCATTAACGTTATTCGAAGTATTGTCAATATTACGGATATTGATCGTGGCCGCATCGGTGATCTTGTCCATATCCATGGTCACGTTGCCCACAAGCTGGATATCCACCGCTTCAACTGCCGTCACACTACCCGTCGACACCCCACCGGTGTAGACCACGATGGTGTCAGTACCGAGACCACCAAGCAGGCTATCGCCAGCTTGTACGGTATCGTACAGATAGAAGGTATCGTTATTGGCTGTACCGGTAATGGACACGTTCTGTGGCAACCCGGAAGTACCTGCCTTGCCGGTGGTCAAAGTACCTGCAGCAATGTTGAGAGTCAGCGAAGCGGTACCGGTCATCCCGGACGCATCGATCGAAGCCAGGCGACCGTTGGCCTGCAGAACGCCGCCGCCATGGCTGATGGCTTCCACAAGAACGTTTGAAGCCTGATTGACCACGTTAGCGGTAGAAGCCAAGGTCAGCGATTGATCACCCGTGATGGTGATCGAGCCAGCAGTACCGGTATCCATCGGCAGGTTGAGCGTTCTCACGGTATTTGTGGAGCCATTGCTGACCAGACCAAGGGTCTCAATACCATTGGTGGCCACACCTAGCCCAGCGATGGTGACATTCTGACCGATGTTGAGTGTACCCAGGTCCACGCTGTTCAGCGTCATCGTGGCCGCATTCAGGCCCGCCAGGACGCCGCTCGCGTAGGAGAACTCGACCGTGTCGGCCTGGTTGGCGTTGGTGTTGGACAAGGAGAGGGCACCTACAGGCTGCTTGAGGTTGCCAACCTCGGCATTCTTAGCCTGGGCAACGCGAGTAATATTGACGGCATTAACGCCAGTAGCATCCTGCATGTCAAGGGCGGTGACGTTAGCACCCGAACCCGTGAAGGCGACGTTCACCACTTCAATGCCGGTCAATTTTGGCGTGATGATCGGAGCGCCATTGTCGTTGGCGTTACCCAGCGTAGCGTTGAGGGTTGGGGCGGTGCCCGTACCGGTCAGTTGGTCTTCGTCCTGCAGGGCGTTGATCCGGTCGTCACCGCCGGGGGTGTAGACCAGGCCTGCCGTGAAGATGTTGGCGGTGGCGATGTCGGTGCCGTTGGTGAGCGTAAACGAATCCAGGTTGGCACTGGGAACATCGGGGAAGGCGATGGTAGCCGTGCTCGAAGGGTTCTGGGCGTACGCAACCGCGTTACCAACCCTGGCGTTCCAGGCCGTGGCAAAGGAACCGAAGGTCGGGTCTTCGGTCATCAGTGAAAAGTTGTTCACGATCTGGGCGATGACCGCGCCCCGCTCAGTAAAGACGGTGCCGGTGATCCAGCCGGTGAGAAAAACGACGGCCGCATCAAAGGCTTCACCGGTCAGCCCCAGATTGGTGGCGACGATGGTTGCGACGTCGCTGGTCGCCATATTGGAAAAGTCGCGGATGAACAACTGGTTCTCAAGATCGGTCATGGCACCGGGAGTCGAGGTCGAGGCCAGAACCTGCTGGGTCGTGCTGTAGTTAAGTGCCTGGTTGTACATCGCACCGGCGAAGCGTGCAGTGACGACACTATTGGTGGAGGGTGTGATCATCAAACTTCCTTTCAAAGGTTAAAACAAATTTTGTGCACAAAGCCGAGGCCTGGTTTTTGGACACTCGCCAAAACAGTCTGAGGCTAAGTGCTTCATCTCGTGTCCGGTCTGCTTTCGCTGCGTTGCTTCCCCGGAACCGCTTGGTCTCGGGCGATCCTGCTTTTCGCCAGAGTTGCCACACCATCAGACGAGCACATGGTAGCTTGCCGGAATCCCGCCTGTTTGTGATTGCAATCACAAAGATCTAACTCGCGGTTCGCTGCCCTGTCTATGACAAAACCATCGGTCCCACGGCCGCAAGAAAAAACCCCGGATCAGCGCCCGTGAAACTTGAGGCCGAAGTATATCGCATGATTTTCCATATTGAACAGGGCTATGTTGCTTTTTTGCAACGTATTTTCGAGATATGCCACAATAGACCACTGATCCGCCAGCGGATGTTCGTAGGAGAGGCGTCCTGCCAGGCGGTCGACGCGGCGCGGCTGCCCGCCGAGCAGCGAGCTGTACGGGATGTCGTCGAGGTCCCGGCCGCGCTGGACCCACAGCGACACGGTGTCCGACCCCAGTCTGCGGGCGATGCCCAGGGTGATGTCGGATCGCCGCTGGTCGCCGCCCAGCCGGTCGGAGTCGCGCGCGCGGTCTTTGCGATCCTGCAACAGGACGTTGAAATCCCAGACCTCGCCCCGACAGAACAGCCAGGCCTTGGGACCGGCGTAGCGGCCGGCCTGCAGCGGGGCCGCCGGAAAATCCCGGTTTTCGATGCTGTAGCCGAGATTGCTTGCACAACCGGCAGGTGCAAAGGGCGGCGGGAGCTGGTAGAGCAGACCCCAGCCGGTGCTGGTGTAAGTCGGCTGGTTGGCCATCCAGAGCCGGGTCTGGCCGAAACGGAGGCCGATCTGCCCGTCGAGGAAGGGATGAAAGTAGGCGGCGTTGGCACTGACGATCGCCTGGTTGGTGTCCGACTTGCCGGGACTGTTGCGGGTGCTGATTTCGCCGTTCAACAGGACCATGCCTCCGCCCCAGGCGCGGGCGGCTGAGCCGACCCAGGTGGTGCGCGCCGCGCCACCGGGAATGCGCTCGTTGTCGGCCAGTTGCACCGGGACGCTGCCGCCGGGCAGGGTCAGGGTCAGAAACTGGATGCCGGGAGCGCTGTTGAGATTCGATTCGGCGCCCCCCAGGAACTCGATCGACCAGTCCAGAAGCCAGCCGTCACCCTTCCAGACATCAAGTTGCTCGGACAACCACGCCTTTAATGCAAATGGAATATCAGGGTGTTGCGAAACCTCGCTGGCCAGGCTGATGGCGGAATCCCGTTGGCCCATTTCTGCAAGCGCCTGCGCGTAGTCGAGCTGTGCGCCAGCCAGGCCGGGATTGAGCAGCAGGGCTTTTTCCAGCGACAGGGCCGCTTTCTGGGGACGCCCGAGTGTCAGCAGAAGCACCCCCTGGTAGGCAAAATAGTCGGCCCGGTCCTGGCAGGACTCTTCCAGGCCAGAGAGGCGCGCCACTTCCGCCTCGCGCTGTGCTGACTGGATGGGTGGCTGGACTGGGAAGGAGGTGGGGCAGGTAACAGCCAGAGAGGATGCCGTCACCGGGCCGACGGCCGCAGCCGACAGCGCAATCCCGCAGAGGATCATGGCGCCGGGGGAAAAATGGAAAAAGGTCGACCGGCTCATGGCGATGGGGTGCAAATAAAGTGTTGGGTGAATGGCGATGTGCCCCCTCCACCCTATGTAACTCCCCGCCCCCGCAAGGGGAAGAGGGGCGGTCAGCGACCTTCCGGACCCTCCTGCAGCCTTCGACCCGCCTGCTCTCCTCCCCCCTCGCGGGGGAGGGGTTGGGGGAGAGGGGGTCTGGGGTCTGTACTCGACAGCAGCCAACGCCGCTGCATCGAAGTCAGCCGCTGGTCTGCTGCTCGCCTTCCGCGTCGAAGACGAGGCGCAGATGACCCTTGGGATATTTTACAGGGATCGCATACACCGTGCGCGGCTCGGTCATTCCGGCCAGCAGGAAATCGCCTAGCCGGTGGGTGCGTTCAGGATCGGTATCGGCAACCACCGAGCCGATCAGAATGGGATGGGCCAATTCGCCGGTGAGCGCTTGCAGGCGTGTAGCGATGGTGACGGCTTCACCCAATACGGCATGGGTCCGTCTGGCGGCCGGCCCGAAAGATCCGATCAGAACCGTGCCGGTTTCAACTCCAATGCCCAGATCGAGCGGCGGCACATGCCGTGATGCGATGCGCGGCAACTGTGGCGTGCAGACCCGCCACAGTTCCTCCGCGGCATCGAGGGCGCGGGCGCCATGCCCGGCACAGGGCGCCGAGCCGTTCCAGACCGCCAACAGGCTATCGCCAACCATTTGTTCCACCACCCCGCCATGCGCTTCGACGATGCGGCTGGCGGTGGTGAAGAACAGATGCAGGACCATGGCGGTTTCCTCCGGCGGGCGGCCTGAACAATAGGCGGAGAAATTGCGCAGGTCGGCGTGCAGCACGGTCGCTTCGCAGCGTGTGGCGCGTACCTGCGCACACGGCTCCTGTGTGGCCACCTGACGCGCCACCGGTTCAGGCAGGTAGCTGGCCAGATGGGAGTAGAGGCGCTCGCGTTCGCAGCGCAGACGGGCAAATTCGCCGGCACTGAGCAGCATGGCGGCGAACACGGTGAACACGCCGGGAGCGACCCAGCCCAGCCAGAGGTGCTGCTTGAGCAGCAACAGGGTGCTCAAGCCAAAAATCACCAGGAGGTTGGTCAGGGCCACCATGGGCAGGACGAGTGCTGCGCTGCGTGGTGTCAGGCGCAGAGCGACGAGCAGCAGCAGCGCGCTCAGGCCCCCCAGCAGCCAGGACCACAGGGCAGCGCCGCGTGGCCGATAGGGCGTGCGATCATCGAGCATCGCCGAGAGCAACTGCGCGTGCACCTCGACGCCACTGACCGCGCGCCCCTGCGGAGTGGGAATGGCGTCACGGGCGCCGAAAGCGGTGGCCCCCACCAACACCCAGGCGCCCTGCAGCAGGTCGACTGGCGCCCGGCCCTGCAGTACGTCTGCAGCCGGGATGGCCAGCAGGCCGGCGCGCGGCATCTGATAGGAGACGCGCAGGTGACCCGCTCCGTCAATCGGCAGACGCAGGCCGCCGAGGTCCAGCCACCAGGGCGGATCGAGCAGCGCTACGCCGGGGTGCAGTTCGGGAATGGACTGACTCGCGGCAATGACACCGGCAATCGCCAGCGAGGCATAGGTTCTGCCATCGTGACAGATCAGGGCCGGCACCTGGCGGATCGCGCCGTCGGGGTCCACCAGCGGTGTGATGTGGCCGGCGAAAGGCGAAGTGCTCAACTGAACGTCGTTGGCCATGTAGCCATAAGCCCGCTCGGCCGGCTGGGGACAGGCGACAAATGGCAGCGCGCCCGCCAGTTGGCCGCTGTGCACTGCCGGCTCGGGCGACAAGGAGAAGAGTTGTGCCATGACTGTTGGCACCGCGCTCGCCAATGCTTCAGACAGGCGGGCATCGTCCGGACTGGGGCCATCGAAGAGGATGTCGAGGATTTTCAGGCTGACGCCCGCCTGGTCCAGTTTCTCGAGCAGCTCTGCCTGGCGAGCGCGTGGCCACGGCCAGGCGCCGATCGCCTGAATGCTTTTTTCATCGATATCGACGACCACGATGCGGCGTTCGGTCGCCTGCTGGTCGGCCATTCGCCAGGACAGGCCAGCCGAAAGCTCGTCCCATTGGGACAGGTCCGACAGGCTAGTGGCCAGCAGCGTCAGGACCGTGGCAGCGAACAGTGCGGCGAGTCGCAGTCGTGCCGGTTTTTGCAGCAGACCTGCGGTGAATGCCGGAGGGATGCGACGAAAAATCCCTCTGAGATGGTCAATCATGGGGGTGGATCTTTCAGCGACGCCAAAGCGTGGCACCCATCAAGGCGCCATTCCCGACGGATTTGCTGAAGAAATAGCCGGCCTGGCTGGTATCCAGTGAAACTGCGCCGGATACCCGGTCGGTGGCGCCGTTGCTAAGAAAGACCCCGGTAGTCCGATCGATCGTTCCGGTCGCGGCCACCGCCTGAGTCCCGACGCTCTGAGTGGTAACGGCAAGCTGCGTGGCAAAAGTATTGCGGCCGAAATCAATGCTCAGCGAACCGCCGTCGACGATCGCCGCCGATACCACGTTGAACGGATCACGGTAGGAGGCAGTGCCACTTTCGAGGCGGAAATTCGCCAGGCCGCTGGCATTGGTCAGGGTATTGGTGATGGTCTCATTGCGGAACAGGAAATAGTAGCCGTCGCCGACCGTCACACGGTTACCACTGAGCGCTTCCTTGAAGGGAACGGTCAGGTTGTCGCCCGGTCTGACGCTGTCGCCCCAGCGTCCCCAGATCAGGCTGTTGGTCTGAGGGATCACATTGCTTTCCGCTGCTTGCCGTGCACGGCGGAGGCTGTCCATCGCCGCAGCCGCCTCCTCTGACAAGGTCCGTCTGTGGTTTTTGCCGTCCGCCACCACGGTCGCCGTGCTGGCACTGCCTATCCGTTCCTGGAACAGGGTCGGAGTAATCTTGTCTCCTCCCTGCAGCGAATTGACCGGCTGCAGCAGCGGTTCGCGGGCCGCCTGGCGATACACCAGCGCCATGCCGTCCATGGTCGCCGCCAGTTCCCGTGCACGGGGGGTGGCACAGGGCCCGAAACCGTCAACAAGACAGGTGTTATCGAGCGGGGCGAGGACGATCGCCCCCTGGTTGACCAGGACGACCGCTCGCTTTGCATCCGCCTGGGTGACGAAGTCGGTTCCCTTGACGCCGATCGCCACCAGCGGCGTGTTCAGGCGGAACTTGTCACGTGCCGCTTGTGCCGCCAGCCCCGAGATACCTCGCATCGTTCCCGTTTCGAGGGAGAACTTGATCAATGATGCCGAGGGATTGGCCGGATCATAACGATACTCGACCACTTGCAACACCGAATCCGGACGGACGCTGACCAGTGCACCATCGACGAATCTGACATGCACGTGCCCGTTGGCGGTGGTGCGAATGACATCGCCGGGAACGATACTGTAGCCCTTGGTGACGGACTCGCTCCGGCCTTCGCGCTGAATCTGGCTGCTTCCGATACAAAGGGTTACTTCACCCACAGAGGTCGACGCCCGCACGGCTGATGCCAGCGCCAGTAGCACCCACATCAGCAGCAGACAGCGCAGCATCCGGGTATGGCGAAGCAGACTGCTCATCATCGTGACCCCTTCATGTTCAATGCCGCCAAGTATAAGTCCTTGATCAGCCAGCGCGGTGTGCGTGGAATCACAAACGGTCGGCGGGCCGCAGCTGCGTCTTTGACAATAAATTACGGTTCCGGTGTTTTCATATAGGAGTTTATGGTATCATCTCCTATATGACATCTATGCTGCATATCATCCTCAATACCACCGCCGAGCAAACGGCACGCCTGCAGGCTTTGCAGGTGGCGTTTGCCGAAGTATGCAATGCGCTGGCGCCAGTAGTGCAGCAGACCCGTTGCTGGAACCGGGTAGCGCTGCACCACATCACCTACCATGACCTGCGTCAGCGTTTTCCGCAGGTGGGATCGCAGATGGTCTGTAACGCGATCTATTCGGTCTCGCGTACTTGCCGGCTGATCCTGCAACACCCCAATAGCCCGTTCAACATCACCAGCCATCCGGATCGCCCCTTGCCTCTTTTGCAGTTTCTACCGAGTGCCCCGGTCTATTTCGACCGTCACACCCTCAGCCTCAAGGAGGGCCTGCTCTCCATGTATACCCTTGACGGGCGCATGCGTTTCCAGTTGACGCTCAAGACCGAGGATGAGTTGCGCTTCCAGCGCGAAAAACTACGGGAGATCGTCCTGGCACGTACCCCGCAGGGATACCAGCTTTCCTTCTGGTTGGCGGCGCTGGATGTCGACGAGGACAAGCCGGCCGGTCTTGAAGCTGAAATGCCGGAATATGTGGTGGTGCACGCAAGCCAGCCGAAAGAATCTCCCGCGATCCAGCAAGCCACGGCGGCGCTGTTTTGAGCACCGATTTCTACCCAACCGCTGATGAACCGGCCATTCGGCAATTCCTGGCACTCCGAAAGTATCCTCATGACTTCTGCTGAAAGCCGCTCTGAACTCCGTGCAGCGATCCTCGAACTGAAGCCCTTCTTCAGGAAGGCTGCTTTCTTCAGCGTCTTCTGCACCTTGCTGGTTCTGGCTCCGACCGGTTACATGCTCGAGGTATACGACCGCGTCATCAACAGCCGCAATTCCAGTACTTTGCTGATGTTAACCCTGATCGTACTATGGTTCTATGTGATCATGGAGTTGCTTGAATGGGCGCGTGGCAGCGTCATGCATCAGGCCGGCCAGGCGCTCGACCGGAAGCTCCGGGAACGGGTCTTCAGCGCGATTTTTGAAGCCAACCTTCGTCGTATCCCCGGTGGCACCAGTCAAGCCCTGAACGATCTGCGCAGCATCCGCGAATTCCTGACGACGCCTGCGCTCACGGCGCTCATGGACGCACCGGTTTCCCTGCTGTTCCTGATTCTGATCTACATGATCAATTCGCTGCTCGGCTCGATTGCGGTGCTGGCTGCCCTCCTCCAGGTCTTGCTGACCTACCTCACCGAAAAGAACACCCAGCCTCCCCTGGTCGCTGCCCAAAAGGACGCCATCGCCGCCCAGAACTACGCAAACGGCACGTTGCGCAACGCGCAGGTGATCGAGGCAATGGGAATGCTGCGTAGTATCCATCAGCGCTGGATGAGCAAGCAGCGCAGCTTTCTGCGCCTGCAGGCGGAGGCCTCCGATCATGCGGGCAGCAATGCCGCGCTCTCCAAGATGCTGCAGACCACCCTTTCGGCGGCGCTCCTCGGACTGGGCGCCTGGCTGTCGGTCAGGGGAGAACTGGCTGGCGGCGCTGGCATGATGATCGTCGCCTGGGTACTCGGGCCGCGGGTACTGGCACCGCTGGTGCAGGTGGTCTCGCTCTGGAAAAGCGTCGTCACGGCCCGGGATGCCTATCAACGCTTGGACAAGCTTCTGCAAGCCTTGCCCGAGCGCCAGAAAGGCATGCCCCTGCCTGCGCCCAAAGGCAATCTCACGGTGGAAGGGGTCGTCGCCTCAGCCCCCGGTAGCCAAGTCGCGATCATCCGCGGGATTTCCTTGACTTTGCCGGCAGGACAGATTCTGGCCATCGTCGGCCCTTCTGCATCCGGGAAATCGACCCTGGCACGTCTACTGGTAGGTATCTGGCCGGCAGCGAACGGCAAGGTACGGCTCGATGGCGTCGATGTCCACCCCTGGAACAAGGAAGAACTGGGGCCTCACATCGGCTACCTGCCGCAGGGCATTGAACTCTTCGGCGGATCTCTTGCCGAGAACATCGCGCGTTTCGGAGAAGTGGACATGGCCAAGGTCGAGGCGGCAGCGCGTGCTGTCGGACTGCACGAGGCGATCCTGGCCTTGCCGGATGCTTATGAAACGCTCATCGGCGACGAGGGTTGCTTCCTTTCCGGCGGCCAGCGTCAGCGCGTGGGGCTGGCACGCGCCATTTATGGCCATCCCAGATTCGTCGTGCTCGATGAACCGAATTCCAGCCTCGACGAGGCCGGCGAAGCGGCCCTGGTGAATACCTTGCTGGCGCTCAAGGCCCAGGGCACCACCCTGATCGTCATCACCCATCGCACCAGTGTCCTGGCTGCGGCAGATCTGATGCTGGTGTTGCGCGATGGACAAGTACAGATCGCCGGGCCGCGTGACGAGGTGCTGGCGGCCCTGCACAAAGCGGCTGCTGCACCGGCTGCTGCACCCACGGCTGGTCTTGCTGCTGCCCCTGCCGCGTAACGATCCGCAAGCGACTCTCAGATTCCTTCACGATCTACGGCTCACCATGAAAACACCTTCCTTTTTTCAGCGCAGCGAACTGACGGCCACGCTCTGGTCCTTCCGACGGGAGTTTCTGGTCGTGGGGATCTTCAGCCTGGTGGTCAATCTGCTGATGCTGACGCCAACCATCTACATGTTGCAGGTCTATGATCGGTTCATGACCAGCCGCAACGAATCGACCCTGATCGCGGTCTCCCTGATCGTCCTGTTTCTCTTCGCAGTGATTGCTTTCGCCGAGTGGTCACGTTCCCGTCTGCTGGTTCGCCTGGGCGTACGCCTGGACGAAAGACTCAACAGCCGGGTGTTCAATGCCTGCTTCGAATCCCACCTCAACCAGAGCCGAGACAACCCGGTAGAGGCTTTCAGCAACCTCACCAACGTTCGTCAGTTCATCACCGGTAATGGCATCTTCGCGTTCTTCGACGCGCCCTGGAGTCCGATTTACCTGCTGGTGCTGTTCATGCTGCATCCGTCGCTGGGCGTCCTTTCCCTGGTGTTCGCCGGCATTCTGACCGGGGTGGCGATCTTCAGCCACCGGGTGACCCAGACGCCGACTCAGAAAACCACGGAAGCCGGGGTCAAGGAGGCGGTGTATCTGCACAGCAAGCTGCGCAACGCCGAAGTCATCGAATCCCTGGGCATGCTCGGCAACCTGCGCCAACGCTGGCTGGGCCACCATCAACGACATATGTCGCTGTACTCGGCGTCACAGGATCGACAGCGGCGCATTCAGGCCTTGAGCAAGTTCATCCGCTACAGCCAACAATCCCTGATGCTTGGGGCCGGCGCCCTGCTGGTGATCGAGGGCGAACTGACCACCGGCGGGATGATTGCGGCGAATGTCCTGATGAGTCGCTGCCTGCAACCGATCGATACGATTGTCGGTAGCTGGGCCGGCTGGCAATCGGCCCGCAAGGCCTTCGAAGCGCTGGAGTCCCTGCTGCGGGACCATCCCGAGCGGCCGGCCGGCCTGATCCATGAGGCCTTACGCGGCGCAGTGCGCATCGAGAACCTCGTGGCGACGGCGTCGAATCGTGTACAGCCCATCCTTGCGGGGCTCACTGCCGAATTTCCCGCGGGGGAAGTGATTGCCATCGTCGGCCCCTCCGGTTCCGGAAAATCCACTCTGGCGCGTTGCCTGGTGGGTATCTGGCCGGAAGTCCAGGGTCGAGTTCTGCTCGATGACAGGCCGATCGAAAGCCTCGACCGGGAAGAACTGGGGCCATTCCTTGGCTACCTTCCACAGGATGTCGAGCTTTTCGAAGGCAGTGTCGCGGAAAACATCGCCCGCTTCGGAGAGATTGACTCGACCCAGGTCATCGAAGCTGCACAGCGGACGGGCATCCATGACATGGTTCTGCGCTTCCCGCGCGGCTACGACACGCCCATGGGGGAAGCCGGCAGCTTCCTTTCCGGAGGACAACGGCAACGCATCGGTCTGGCACGGGCACTGTATGGCAATCCCAGCCTGATCGTCCTCGACGAGCCGAACGCCAATCTGGACGACGTAGGCGAAGCAGCGCTGATTCATGCCATCCTGGATCTGAAGGCCCAGGGCAAGACGGTGATCTTCATTTCCCACCGCATGAACATTCTCGCCGTCGCAGACCGGGTACTGGTTCTGGACAACGGTGTGATCCAGACCTATGGCACGCGCCAGCAGGTGATGACTGCTTCGCAGCCGCGGACACCCATCCAGAGCGCCGGCGTTCCCACTCCTCAACCCGCTTGATTTCTGATTCAGGACCATCGTTATGGCTATTCGCAATATGTTGAATCGTCTCCAGGGGCCCAAGGCCTTGCCCATGACCCTTGAAGGGGAAGCTGATCTGCCGATGGATACCGGCCATCCGATGCGCGTCGGCCTGTGGGTGCTCGGACTGGGCTTCGGTGGCTTCCTGCTGTGGGCTGCCCTGGCCCCGCTGGACCAGGGTGTGCCGACCAGCGGGCAGGTGGTGGTGACCGGCAATCGCAAGACGGTGCAAAACCTCGCGCCAGGAATGGTCGACGCCATCCTGATCAAGGACGGGGACGAAGTCAAGGAGGGCGACGTGCTGCTTCGACTCGACCCGACCCAGGCACGCTCGCAGTACGAGGTGGCGCGCGCCCAATGGTTGGTGGCGAAAGCCGTCGAAGCGCGACTGCTGGCCGATGTCCAGGGCCGTTCGGAGATCACTTTCCCCGAAGATCTGTTGAAGGACAAGGACGATCCGCGAGCAGCCAGTGCAATGGCCATCCAGACGCAGTTGCTGCGTTCCCGCCGCGCTGCCCTACAAGCTGAACTTGGCGCCATGGAGAATACGTTGGCGGGCCTGCAGTCCTCCGCTACCGGTCTGGAGGCCACCCGACGCGCCAAGGAACAACAGTCGAAGCTGCTGCTCGAGGAATTGAAGGGCCTGCGGGAGATGGCAGCCGAGGGCTACCTGCCACGCAACCGCCTGTCCGAGCAGGAGCGGCTACTGGCACAACTCGGTGGTGCGATCTCCGAGGACCTGGGAAATCTTGGGCGTACACAGCGGAGCATCGGCGAAATCCGGATGCGGATGCTGGCGCGCCAACAGGATTACCACAAGGAGGTCGAGAATGGGCTGGCCGAGGTTCAAAAAGAGGTCAGTGCTCTCGATAGCCGCCTCAAGGGACTGGCCTTTGAACTGGCGAATACCGAAGTCCGGGCCCCCAAGGAAGGTATCATCGTCGGTCTGAAAGTGCACACCATCGGCGGTGTACTGGCCTCGGGCACCCCCCTGATGGAAGTGGTGCCGAAAAACGAGCCCTTGCGTATCGATGTCATGATTCCCACCACCTTGATCGACAAGGTCAAGCCGGGTTTGCCGGTAGACATCATTTTTCCAGCCTTCAATCAAAAGGTGACGCCCAATATCCCGGGCGAACTTGGGCAGGTGGCTGCCGACGCAACGACCGATCCGCAGGGCAGAATGCCACCATACTATCTCGGACAGGTGGTGGTGACCCCGGAAGGGATGAAAAAGCTGACCACGCACGAGATCAAGCCTGGCATGCCTGCCGAGGTGATCATCAAGACGGGTGAGCGAACACTGCTCAACTATATCGTCAAGCCGCTGCTGGATCGGGCGAAGCCCGCATTGACCGAGGAATGAGCATGAGAAAATGGACTGCCAGGCTGACCGGCTGCGCGCTGGCGCTGATGGCTTCGGGGGTACTCGGCGCAAGCCTGCTGGACGCGTATCAGGCGGCCCGGCAAAACGACCCGACCTTCCGGGCCGCCCGCTACGAGCGGGAAGCCGGCCAGTACAACTATGACGTAGGTCTGGCCGGTCTGTTGCCGAATTTCTCGATTGCAGGCTCTTACTCGAAGACCACTGGCGATCGATCGTCGACCGTGGTCAATTTGACCCAGCAACTGGATTACCACTATACCTATACCACCGTTGCACTTCGGCAGCCCCTGTTCAATTATGAGAGCTTCGTACGCTACCAGCAGGGCGGCGTCCAAGTCGCCTACAGCGATGCGGTGTTTGACCGGAAAGCTGCGGAAATGGCCGTCAAGCTTTCGGCCGCCTATTTCGATGCCTTGCTGGCCATTGACAAACTGGCCCTGGCAGATGCGGAAATCACGGCTTATGGTGCTCAGCGCCAGCTTGCCGAGCGCCGTCGGAAGGGTGGCGAAGGCACCGTGACCGAGGTTGCCGAAACGGATGCCAGGCTTCAGCTTGCGCGCGCGAACCGTGCCGACGCGCTCGACGGGGTCGCGGTGGCGATGCGTAAACTCGAAGGCATGACCGGCATGCCGATGGGAGAACTCTGGATTCTGCGACCGGATTACCTGCCGAACGGCGTACAGCCGAGTCAACTGGACGAATGGAACACACTGGCACAGGACAACAATCCGGAGATTCGCGCTCAACGCAAGGCATACGAGATGGCCAGCCTGGAAGTGAATCGCAATCGCGCCGGCCATCTCCCGCAGGTCGACTTCGTTGCCCGTAACATACGAACAGAAAATCAAACGGTCGACACGCTCAACCAGAAAATCAACACTAACTCGGTAGGCATAGAACTCAACATTCCGCTGTTTGCGGGAGGGCGGGTCAACGCACTGACCGGGCAGGCAGTGGCCAACCGCGAGCGTGCGCTGGCTGAACTGGATGCTACCGTGGACAACGTGCTGGTTGAGGTCAAGCGCCAGTTCATGGCGGTCGAGACGGGTGGCCACAAGGTGAGAGCCTACCAGAAAGCAGTCGAATCCAGCGAGGTGGCGACCGAAGGAACGAAGCGTGGGATGGCGGCCGGAATTCGAACCAATACTGATGTCCTCGACGCCGAACGTCAGATGTTCGTTGCCAAGAGGGATCTTGCACAAGCCAGGTACCAGCTCCTGGTCAGCACGTTACAATTGAAAACGGCTGCCGGTGTTCTGTCGGAAAAGGATATCGTCGAGATCGCAGGGCTGCTCCTACCGCGTCCATAGACCTGGATTTGACCCTCTTGAGCGATCGATCGATACGCGCAGAACCGCTTGCCGTGCGGCCAAGCTCGACTCCGGTGGAGAGTGAGTATTGCCCGGATGTCGTGGCGGTATTGGTCACCCACAATCCGGCCCCGAAGACCTTGCTGCCTGCTCTCGAGTCCGTCGCACGTCAGGTTTCCGCGATTGTCGTTGTCGACAACGCGTCTGAACATTCTCCCCTGAACTGGATCAGTCACGCCAGCCGGCACTTTCAAGCAGAGGTCGAAGTATTGGTCCAGGAAGACAACCTGGGACTGGCCGCTGGTTACAATGTCGGACTGGATAAGGCGCGATCACGCGGAGCCGTTTTCGTGCTTCTGCTTGACCAGGACAGCGAGTTGGAGTTCGGAACGGTCGCCAAGCTTCGGGCCGCTCATCTCGATCTCGCCCAGCGAGGGGTGATGGCGGCTGCGGTCGGACCACGCTATCGCGACGCCAGCGACGCTTCACTTTCGCAATTTGTCCAGGCCGGTTGCTTCAGATTCAAGCGCGTCGGCTGTGGGGAGAACGGGGGCACCGTTGAAGCCGATTTTCTGATTTCATCCGGTTCCTTGCTGCCCATGGCTGCCATCGAAACCATTGGAAAAATGGACGAGGGACTTTATATCGACCACGTCGATACCGAATGGTGCTTCAGGGCTCGTTCCCTCGGCTTCGGGATATTCGGTGTGTGCGACGCCATCATGCGCCACGCCCTCGGCGAGCGCAGAGTGGCAATCTGGTTCCTGCGCTGGCGCAGAGTCCCGGTTCATTCGCCGTTCCGCTATTACTACATTGTTCGCAACAGCATTCTGCTTCGTCGTCGATCGTACATGCCGAAAAGGTGGCGACGTGCGGATTTGTCTCGATTGTTCCAGATGCTTTTCTTCTTCGGCCTGTTGACCCCTAACCGCCTGGCCAATCTGCACATGATGTGGTTCGGCCTGCGCGACGGCATGAACGGCGTGGAGGGCAAGCTCTCCCGCTTGCGGGCGCTAGGAAATTCGTGAGTCGCTGATACGACTTTCACATTAAGGACGGCATCAGGAAAGATCGGCAACGCGGGGTGGCCATGCCAGGCTGAAAGCAGGGGCACCGAGACTGAGATTCGGCGAATAAGCCGGGTCGGCGGCCAATTCGTCTGCCCACCGGTCCTGCATGAACGCCACTTCGGAAGCCAAGCATTCCTGTTGTTCAGATGTTGACTCCTGACCGTGGCTGGCGGACTCGTCATGGCGCATTTCTGCATAAGGCGTCCAGACGTTCCGATAACCCGCCTGCCGAAGCCTCAGACAGAAATCGACGTCATTGAATGTCACCGCAAGCCGCTCGTCGAATCCGCCCATTTCTTCGAAAACGGATTTCCGTACGACCATGCAGGCTGCGGCAACCGCGCTCAACGACTGATGCAAGGCCGCCCTGCCGAAATAACCGATATTTCCCCGCTCGCAATTCGGAAAGGAAGGACCGGCCACGCCGCTCAGACCCAGGATGACCCCGCCCCCCTGCAGCCGTTGGTCGGGATGCCACAAGCGCGTACCGACGGCACCGACACCGTCCTGCACGGCGAAGGAAACCATCTCTTCCAGCCAGTCCGGAGTGATGATTTCAATGCCGATGTTCATCAGGCACAGCACCTTGCCCCGAGCCTGGGCCGCCGCCTGGTTAGTGAAGCGTGAAAAGTTGAATTCCCCACGCTCCTGAAACACCCGGATGCCGCTCTGGCGGAAGCGATCGAGCCATTGCAAGGTGTCCGCATCTTCGCTGCCGTGGTCGATGACGATGATTTCGTAAGGCGCGTAAGTAGTGAGTTCGCGGATGGAGTCGATGCACAGACGCAGCAGATTCGCCCGATCCCGCGTGGGGATCAGAATGCTGACCAGCGGTGCAGGTTTGGGCACCGGGAAACGGACTCGGGTATGCAGGGAAATCTCTGGTGCAGGCATGACTTCGGCCGTAATCCCTCGTCGCTGCAAGTGCTCGGTGAGTGCCCGCTGGGCGGCTGTCAGGGCATAAGGCTTCTCGCCCATGGAACTCGCCGTGCTCCCCGCAACGATCCGCCAGTGGTAGAGTACCCGAGGAATATGGACAATCTGCTCCGGACGCAGGCGTTCCATGACACGCAAGGCCAGATCATAATCCTGGGAACCTTCAAATCCCTCACGGAAACCTCCGATTTCCTCGAGGAGAGAGCGCCGGTAACACCCCAGGTGAGAGAGCATGTTCTGTGCCAGTAGTAATTCATAATTGAAATCACATTTGAAATAGGGGCCGCAGCGTTGGCCGTCGGCTGACAATTTGTCTTCGTCGGTGTAAATCAAGCCCGCATCGGGACGCTCGATACAGCACTGGGCGACAAACCACAAGGCCAGCGGATGCAAGAGATCGTCGTGGTCCAGAAGTGCGACGAAATCGCCGCTCGCCAGCGCCAGCGCCGAGTTGCTGGCGGCGGAGATATGGCCGTTGACCCGGCGAAAAACCACCTGAATACGAGGATCGGACGCGGCGTGTCGTTCGAGCAGCGCCTTGACCCCCGGTGAATCGGAGGCATCGTCGGCGACGCATAATTGCCAATGCGGATAAACCTGGCCCAGCACGCTGTTGATGGCTGCTTCGAGTAGCTCCGGATCAGAGTTGTAAGTGGGCATCACCACCGAAATGATCGGTGGCTGGTGCCAGGAGTCGGCGATCTGCCGCAGCCGCGGATAGCACTCGGAAGCGGGTTCGAAGCGGCTGATCCAGGTGCTGTAGTCGCCGTCGGCTCTGATTTTTCCATCAAGTTGTTGCTGCAGCCCTGCCCAGTCGCGCGTCTTCCCTGCTGCACGCCTGAGAAATCGCCAGGCCCGCACCGGATTGCGCACAGCCTGGTTCAGCAACGGCAGGTAGGCGATCACCTTGCTGACCCCGCGCAGCGGCCTGGTGACGCGCCAACTGCTGCTCCTCCAGATCGCCTCGATATGTTTTTTCCTTTCGTCGAGCAGTTGATCTTGTCTTCGGAGTTGCAATTGCAGTGCCGAAATACGGTCTTCGAGCCGGATGATGAGGCGTTGCTGCTCGGTGATGCGATTTCGCTGCTCGGTGATGAGCACTTGTTGCCCGGTCATGTGCTCTTGCTGCTCGGTAATCCGCTCTTGCAATTCAGGGTAGTTCCACACCTGGGCCATGATTCCCGCAAGTTGCCCTTCGCTCCACAGGTGCCGCCATTTCCCATAGATACGGGCATAGGCGGGACCGACAGAAGGCACCATCGCATGCACTCCTGAACTTGCATGAATGCGATAACAGGCGGAAACGCCGGGGACATGGACGAAGCGGGAGTGGCAGGCAATCTGGAGCCAGAAATCCCAGTCCTCGAACAGATCCAGGTTTTCGTCGAAACGGCAACCCAGATCAATGACCTGGCGCCTGAAAAGTACCGCATGCAATGGCATCAAGTTACCCGCCAGCAGGCGGAGCGCGTCGAACGGCATATCGATGGGGCCACCCTTGGGTTGCCCATCCTCATCGACCGGCTGGACACCGGTATAAGCAGCCAGCAAATCAGGAGCCTCCATCAGCGCCGCCGCCAGCTTCTCAAGATGGCCGGGAAGGAGCCAGTCGTCATCGTCCAGGAAGAGCAGGTAGGAGCCGTTTGCCGCGTCGATCGCCACGTTGGCGGCGCGACAGCGATGCCGTGGACAGTCGCTTGAAATCAGGTGTAGCGGATGCGGGCCACAGGCTGCCGGCATGACCGGATGGTCGGGTACGGCCGCCACGACCAGGATTTCGATCCGGGAGTAACTTTGCTGGACAACCGACGCCAGCGCTTGCTGTAGCAGAGGAAGCCTGTTGATGCTGCGTATCAGGATGGAAACCAGAGGGGGAAAGCATTCATTTTCGGACGAAGGGATCATGTGCGACAGACTGGGTAACAGGCGCGATGGCCAGCATTTTAACCAGTCGTGTCCATTCCGAGCTGATTAATCGCAGCACGAGACGCGCTTCAACGTGTTGCGTGGACTTGATGTGAAAGTCGAGTCAGCAACTCACGAATTTCCCCTCCCTCACTCGTGGGGTGGGAACGGTCATGACTTTCATGATTGGAGAGCCAGAAAAAATTATCACCGTTAAATTGCCAAGTCGCCTTGTCGCTGGTGATGACTTCGGATCACACCTCGAAGCGCACGCCACCCTCACCATCGCTGAGGTGGAGGCAGTACAATCGCTTATTTTAGAAATGCAGGGAAAGACGGCTGAAATGCAGCAGATGCCCATTCTTGATCAGTCACTGGCCTTTGTGGTGTGCGCATCCGATGCGGAGCAGTTGCAGCGGCGTTTGCTGATGTCCGAGTGCTTGCAGTCGCGGCGTTACCGGTTGGCGATTTATTTCGACAGCCCTTCCGCTGCCAGAGCCTTCAACGAGGAGATGGACCACAGTACCGGTGCAGACTGGCTGGTCTGGGTGCATCAGGATGTCTTCCTGCCAGATGGCTGGGATCATCAATTCCTGGCTGCCCTGGCCCAGGCCGAATCGCTGATACCGAGGCTGGCCGTAGTGGGAGTCTACGGGATGGATCTGCAGGGCCGGAGGGCTGGACATGTCCTGGACCGGGGCAGGCTGCTCAGGGAACCGCAGCCATTGCCTTGCGAAGCATCGAGCCTGGACGAAGTCCTCGTGGCAGTACGGACGGATAGTCGGCTAATCCTCGATCCCGAACTGCGATACCATTTTTACGCCACAGACTTGGTGCTCGCTGCCAGGCAGCGGGGTTGGGCGGCCGCTGTCGTCGATTCCTGTTGCGAACACTGGTCGGACACGCCGACAAGCGGGCCGGTCGCGAGGACCTTCACCGATGCTCTCATCGCCGACGCCCGTGTCTTCGAAACGAAGTGGCTTCACCATCTGCCGCTAGCCACCTCCTGTTTCAACATTTGCAAACCTGGCGATGTGGAGCGTTTTGTGCAGGCGAATTTTCCGGTGGCAACGGATGCGACACAAGCCGGTCTCCCCCCGCCCGGACGAAACCGGAGTATTTCCGGCACTGGCGGCTCACAAGCAGTTGATCAGGAGTAGGCCATTGTTCGATGTCTTGCTGTTCGATGGCGGCACCCTGCGCCTGTCCGAGGAGTTCGCTCTGGGTCAGCGGGAACTCCGGCGGCGGATTCGTGCCGATCGCTGGTGGCATGCCGGCCCTGGCAATCGACCGATATCGCCGGCCCATTTCCTGAAGTTCTGCCATGCCGATCGGGTTCTGATCATTCTCGACCCGGCCGTGCTCGTTGCCGACAATCTGATCGATGAACTGCTTGTCCTGACCCCTGACGGCCAGGTCGCCTGTGCGCTGCCGGCCGATCCGAGAACTGCCGGAGCAGTGGCCGTCGACTATGCCAGCCGCCCCGGTTTCGACCGCCATGTCGCCCGACGCACACGGCTTCCGGCTGCAGCACCGTATGCCGGTCAGTCCCCGTGGTTGTACATGATTACCCTTGAAGCACTGCGTCAGGTCGTCGCCGGTGACGCAGTCATCAGCTGGGAACGCATCCCGGAAAGCCTGGGTTCCCGTACCCTGCTGGCACAGCGCACGTTCATTCATTCCTGGTCCAACTACCAGCAGAACACGCGCGCGGAAATGCTCGACCTGCTACCTGCCGGGACGAGTTCGCTGCTGGATGTGGGAGGGGGCGAAGGCGGATTCGCGGCGGCATTCGTCGAACACTTTGGCGGACAGGCCACCGTGGCCGAGTTGAACCCAGCGGCAGGAGAACGCGCGAAGGCGCGAGGGCTGACCGTCCATTGCGGCCCCTTCGAGCAACTACAGCACATCGCTTCCTTCGACTGCATTGCATTCCTTGACGTACTGGAACATCTCGCCGACCCCCTGGCAGCGCTTTGCAAGGCGCACAGTCTGCTCAAACCGGGGGGACATGTATTGCTTGCCGTTCCCAACGTCGGTCATTGGTCCGTTGTTCAGGACCTGCTGCAGGGAGAATTCGACTATCAGCCAGTGGGTATTCTGTGCGTCGGACACCTGCGTTTCTTCACGCGCAGAGGCCTTGAGAAACTGATCGAAGATGCGGGCTTTCAGGTCGCTCGGTGGCGTGACTCTCCTTCCCCCTTACCTGGCAATTTCCTGTCTTTTCTTGACCAGGCCACCGCTTTTCAGCAGACCGTTGATTTTCAGAGTCTCGCCACCGACAGCTTCCATGCCCTCATCAAGGCACGTTGATGTCATCATCGTCAACTACCGGGCGTCGGCAGACGCCTTGGTAGCAGTGCAATCCCTCATGCCGTGGCGCTTTGGCACGCTCTGGCTGGTGGACAATAGCGAGGATCCGGCGGAAGCCGAGATGCTGGCGCGCCACACCAGCCAGCTACCCTGGACCAGGCGCTTGCTGCCGGGAACAAATCTTGGATTTGGCCGAGGATGCAACCTCGCCTTCGGCGAATCGAACGCTCCCTATTGCCTGCTGCTGAACCCGGATGCCCTACTCTCGGCAACGGATCTGGAAACCCTGGTCGAGGCCCTCGAGGCCGATTCCAGTTTGGCTGCAGTTGCTCCGAGAACCTTTTGGGATCGCAACCATCGTTTTCTGCTGCCCCCTGCCTTCCCCCAATCCCCACTCGCGGAAATATCCCTGGCGCTGGCCAGCCGCTCTCCCCGACTTGGCCGAGTGGCCTCCCGTTTCTATCTCTCGCGGATGCAGCGGCAAATGACCAGCCCTCGGCCGGTGGAAACCCCATTTCTAGCCGGCGCATTGCTTTTGCTACGGCGGGAAGCGGTACTGGCGGCCGGGGGCTTGTTCGACCCGGACTATTTCATGTTCTACGAGGACGCGGACCTTGCCTGGCGTCTGCGACGGACTGGCTACCGGCTGGCAGTGGTCCCTGCCGCCACGGCAGTACACGAATATCGCCACAAGCCACTGAAGGGTTCGCTGATGGTGCAAACCCGGACGATTTTTTTCCGCAAATGCCACCCGCTATTCCACCGCTGGACGCGCCAACTGAGGCTGCTGGAGCAATTTCGCCAACCGCTTCGTTGGGAAGAATGGGGCGATTGCCTGAAGTCTCCGATCAGCAGCGTGGCCGAACTCGATGCATCCCTCGATGGCGCGCGCATCGTCGCCTGGAGCCCATCGCCCATGATGATGCCCGCGGCTTTCCGCCCGCTATCGGCCAGCGCCGTGTCGTTCTCGCCAGCGGACTGGCAGTTGCTTGAGCCTGGCCGCTATATGCTGGCCGTCGAGCATCCCGCCTTGCCGGGTAAACTGCGCTACCTCAGCTTCGAACGGAGAGCAGGCAGCGGCTGAGCTGCCGACCAAAATTCCTCAAGGGACGTTCCAGCCCATAGTGAGCCAGCGTCGCCATTCCGATGGTGAAAACCAGGGCTGCCAGTGCCAGCCAGGCACCCTCCAGACCTGGCCAGAGCCGGCGCAACA
This sequence comes from Candidatus Accumulibacter cognatus, assembly GCF_000584975.1. Taxonomy (NCBI): domain Bacteria; kingdom Pseudomonadati; phylum Pseudomonadota; class Betaproteobacteria; genus Candidatus Accumulibacter; species Candidatus Accumulibacter cognatus. The sequence continues at coordinate 48,437 of NZ_JDST02000008.1, forward strand.
GGGCCGGCATCATGTTGTGAAAGAGATAGATGCCGTAGCTCAAGGAGCCGGCCACGAGCAGGAGAGGCGTAGCCGGCCCCCAGGCTTGCGCCAGCAATTTCGACAGAGCCGTCAGCACCATCGCATAACCCAGCGCGGCGGCCAGCCCGATATTGCCGCCGATCCACACCGGTACCGCACCGCTTACCCCGGCATCGACCACGAAGGCCTTGAAAACCTGGGCCACCAGCCAGAGATGACCGATTCCGGCAAGCAGCAGCCACCACTGCACGCTGACCGACAGGCGGCGCTGGCTAACGGCGTAGGCCACCCCACCCAACAGAAATTCCGGCAGCAGACCAGGCAGGTGAACGCCGGCGATCTGAGGCCAGGAGCTAAAGTCGGCGCTGCCCGGAAAGAGAAGCAGCGCCATGTGGATCAAGAGCGACCCCCCCAGCACTGCGGCAAACCACCCATTTCTGCTCAAGGTGGCTAGTAATGGCAGAAACAGATAGAACTCCACCTCTGGTGGCAAGCTCCAGAACGCCGGGTTGTAGTAGAAGGCCGTCTCCTTCGAGACGACCGTGTGGAGCATCAACAGGTGCTCAGGGAAGTGCTCCCAGGCCTGGGCCGGCGGTTCATGCAACAGGATGTACCCAATCAGTGCCGCAACATAAAGAGGATACAGCCGGAAGAATCGACGCACCAAGTGGGGCAGAACTGGCAAGGGTTTGCCCAGCAGGTAAGGGCCGAAGACAAAACCACTGAGGACGAAGAACAGATCCACGCCCGTTGTGGCGAAGCGAAATAGCCAGGTCTGTGCTGCGAACAGGTGTGCGTAGTGGGCTGCCAGGACCATCAGGGCCGCCAGCCCGCGAGAACCTTCAATGATCGCGTCCTCGCGTGCATTGGCAAGGCCGATCAGTGCGCCGTCCCTGCCTATTTCCTGCGCCATTCCTGCCAACCGGCGGACAGGCAGCGCAGCAGACGGGTCATCCTCCAGCTATGGCTGGCGAGCATTTCTGCCTGCTGTCGTTGATGATCCAGGAGTTGCAATCGCATTTCCGCGATCTGCGTGTCCCGGCCGTGGAGATCGGCGCGCAGCTTCTCGACGGCACGCCGGCACTCGGCCAACTCATGCTCCCGTGCGGCACTGATCTGGCGTTGCTCCGCCATGGCCTCCTGCAGCTCGGCCTCATGGTGGCGGAATGCCGCCAGCTGCGGAGGATCGCATGCTCGCTGCAGCAGCGACGCAAGTTGTGCCGGCGACCAGCGCGTCCGCCAGCGTTCGTACATCGCTTGCAGGGAAGTGGGTTCAGGGGCTTCCTGCACATTGTCCGGAACTGCCGGAAAGGGGGCGGCGCACGCTACCCGAAGAAAATCAGTGGCAAGACTCAACTGCAACAGGAAGTCCCAATCCTGTTGGCTGTCAAGTGACTCGTCAAAGCGGCAGCCATCGTTCACGTTGTTCACCAAGCAAAGATCGAACAGTACGGCCCGCAGAGGAATATCAGGACGGCACAGAAGGCGGATCGGGTCACAGTCGACACTCCCGCTTGCCTGGTCGTGATCGGCCTCCCGTTGTCGGCCGACGGCATAGGCGGCGCGGCAGGACGATTGCTTGCGTAGCGCGGACACCAGACTGGCGATATGGTCCGGCGGGATCGACTCGCCTTCGTCAAGAACCAGGCCATACGCACCGTAAGCTTCGTCCAATCCGGCATTGGCCGCAGCGGCGACTGGCTGGCGTCGATTCGTCACGATCTGGCGCAGCATGTAACGACCGCAGTGACCAGACAACGCCGGGAGACCCGGGACAGTATCCACGATGAGCACCTCGATATTCGGGTAGGTCTGCAAAGCCAGGCTGTCGAGACTCAGCCGCAGGCCCGACCCGGAGAGGTGACGGACAACCACCGAAACGAGGGGAACGTCCTGGCTGGAGCAGGGAAATCCCAGTCGCGTCTGGAAGACGTATTCCGGCTCAACCAGATCAAGCAGCGCATTCTCGCGCAGGGCAACTGCCGAAACAAGGGTGTAAGCTTCGGCCGACGCCACCTCTACCGGCAAGGTATAGGTACGGAAGCGATTCAGCCCCAGGATGTGCTCATCGTAGCGCTGCTGTCGCAGCTGAGAGACGAAACACGCCATTGCCTGCCGCTTGCGATCCAGGAATGGGGTGATGTCGACCAACAGATTGGGACGCAAGGGGACACCCACTTCATACTGGGCAAGACGAAGCCCTCCTCCCACACGGCGTACTGCCTCGACAGCAGCCATGGCCAGTTGCCGATGATCCGGATGGATTTCCCGAAGAGAGGGTGCATAGACCAGATCGGCTGTGCTGGCGGTGATGGCTGCAACCAGACGTGTCACGAGTGGCTCGCCATATTCGAGGCCGCGATCCGGGAAATTCCAGCATTCCGGCTCGCCGTAGCCCAACAGTTGGCCAGCGATGCAACTTTCACCCAGGCGCTTGTCCGGGTCGCCGAACAACGCGCCGTTGGTGAGAATGACGACGTGCACGGGAACGCCCGCAGCGGCATGAGCGGCAAGCGCCCCTCCACAGCCGAATACCTCATCGTCCGGGTGAGGTGCGAGCACCAGCACCCCGGCCGCAGCGATCAATTGCTGCGCATGGTAAGGGAGCATGTCGCTTTCAGTTGCTCTCACTTCTTCACAGAAAATCGGTGTCTCCCCCCATCCACCACCATTTCCGCCGGCTGGCATCCTCTTCTCGCAACATTGAAACACACGGAATCCCCACCCAGGCGACCGTCGATTCCTCCGAAGGGGGGACTTTCAGAGATTCGCAAATCGCGTTGGAAGCCCATAGCGTCATCGCTTGAGCGCCCGCGGCGGCGGCCTGGATTTGCGCGATGCGTGCAGCCAGACTGATTTCCTCCGGAGGTCCGATCCAGTCCAGCCAATGGGCCGTTTCGCCCTGGAGGCGCAGGACGAGGATACCGGATGTTCGCCGCGACCAACTGCGGCGAATCCTGAACAGGCGGTAGGCATATCCGGGCCGCGCCAGGAAACGGTGCTGCAGGTAGGTGACATCCCGGCAACCGGCGCTCAGACCAGACAGGCCTTCCTGCATGGCCTGCCAGGCCTCGGTCGCTGCCCGCTCGAATGACGCCGGTTCGAGTGGCTCGCAGCGCCAACCCCAAGGCGGATGGCCCGCCAGATCCCACCACTGAATGGACTGCAAAGTCCCCTCATTCCAGGCCAGATGCAGGGCGATGGCCAGCCGCACATGGCGCTTGCTGGCAAAACCGAAGCCGACCTGGAAAGGCCGACCGGCGCCGATACGCGACTCGTAAAAATGCCCGGAAACCTGGAAGAATGGCCCACGGCGGGTCAGCAGGCCGCGGACTTCGGGCGCAACCATGACGTCGCCAAGCTGTATCGCGGCCACTGCTTGCCCTGCGTGCAGCAAGGTACGCGGTGTTCCTCCGCAGAGTGCCAGCAAGCGGCCACGCTCGTCCCAGAGGCCGGTCGCCTGCGCACCACCATCGCCGTATTTCCACCGGAACCAGGCGGCAGTGGCGTTTGCACCGAACACCCGGTTATGTAGCGCCAACACCTCGGACTGGTCCTCGGGAACGATATCCCTGCGATTGAACGACAATTCGCCAATGCGCATGCGATCTCCGCCCGCCCGCGTCATGCCGGAAGCCATTCGTGCTTCAAGGCGACGACGCCCTGTTCAACACCGTTCTGCGTCACCTCGAGGCAGATACTCTGGTCTGCCAGATCATAGACGTGCAATCCCCTTTCACAGAGCAAATAGGAAGTAATGGAATAACGTCCTTTGAGCAGCGGCAAAGCCGGAAAAATCACCACGCCGCGGCCACGGCCCTGTGCATCCATCGACAGCGTCACCCCGTCGTTGTGCGAACTGGCACTGGCGACGACCCGGTGCGCCGAATCACCGAAGACGACCGCCACGCTGGGAGGAAAAAGGCCTGGGTCAATGGCAAACTCGATGGTCACGGAGAGGTCGCTGAGGCCGGATACGGCGCTGACCCTGGTACCGCATACGCCTCCAACACAGGCGGAGGCCCGGATGATGCGCGCCCCACCGGTGAGCATCGCCAGCCTGGTGCGTCCTGGCTCTTCGCCGATCATGGGACTTTCGAGGCTGGCTGCGTAGGCCGAGGTCACTTCTGCCGCAGAACCTTGCATGCGCAACTGGCCATGCTCGATCCAGAGAGCCCGGTTGCATAGCACCTCCACCGAGTAGATGGAATGGGAGCAGAACAGGATGGTCTTGCCCGCCTCCTTCATACCCATGATGCGCTCAAATGATTTGCGTGCGAAAGCACCATCCCCCACGGAGAGCGCCTCATCTATCACCAGGATGTCCGGGTCCACGCTGGTCGCCACCGCGAAAGCCAGTCGAACGAACATCCCGCTCGAATAAGTCCTGACCGGTTGGTCCACGAAATCACCGATGTCCGCAAATGACAGGATATCGTCCAGGCGTGCATCGACTTCGCGGCTGTTCAGTCCGAGGATGGCGGCGTTCAAGTAGACGTTCTCCCTGCCCGAGAAATCGGGATTGAAACCGGAACCCAATTCCAGCAGCGCTGCTATCCGCCCGCGCACTGCCAACTTACCCTCTGTTGGCTCCAAGGTGCCACAGATCAATTGTAGCAAGGTGGATTTCCCGGCACCATTGCGGCCTACCAGACCAACCACCTCCCCCGTTCTGATCCCGAGATCGACACCCCGTAACGCCCAGAATTCCCGGTGGTAGGAACGAAAACGTCCGAACAGCAATTGCTTCAGACGATCAGCAGGGCGCTCGAACATGGCATAGCACTTGCCAAGACCCTGTGCCTGAATGATGAATTCAGAGGACGGCAGCGAATTCATGTTACGCCGCGCGGAAAAACGGTGCCTCCAGCAGGGTCCCTGCCAAGTATTCGCCCATTACTGTCAGTTCAGACAAGATTGATGTGAAAACCGCGTCAGCGACCCAAAAATATCCTTTCCCCTAGAGGGTGAGAGGAAAACGGTCATGACTTGCATACTCGTGGGTGTCTGGACAGATCGTCACCGTTAGACGAAGCCACTGCCCTGGTCAACCAGCCCGTCGTACTGACTACCCATCTCGTCGAGGCTGGCGAGCAGTTGCGCGCTGGTCGTGCGCAACCTCTGCGACAACATCACCACCAGTGCCATCAGGATCTTGGCACCAAGAATCGGCTGTTCGAGAATGATGCGTGCTAGGTTTTCACGTGTCAGGACACCGACCACCGTACCTGCATCGGCAATACAGGTAGCGGAACGCGGATGACCGTCGATCAACGACATCTCGCCGAGTGTCTTGCCATTGGCAACGACGGCTATCAGGCGTGGCGGATTGCCGCCGGCCTGTTTGAAGACCTCGATGCGCCCTTCGATCACGAACAGCATGAAGTCTCCCGCGTCACCCTCACGCAGCACTTCCTGGCCGGTCTGTGCCCGGTATACCTGCATGAATGGACTGATCAGGCAGACCTCTGCAAGACTCAGGTCCTCAAACAGAGGGGAATAGGGAAGCAAGGCGTGCACCTGCGTAGCGAACGGCGTCGCATCGCCAAGATATTCAAGTTGTGTCAAGCTTCGGTCAGCCAAAGGTTGCACGTACGGATCACTCAACGGTGACCGACTTTGCCAGATTGCGCGGCTTGTCTACGTCGGTTCCGCGCACCAGCGCGACATGGTAAGCGAGCAGTTGCAGCGGCACCACGTGCAGCAAGGCCGAGAGTGCGCCGTAGTGCTCGGGCAGTTGCAAGACTTGAATCCCATTCGATTCCTTCATCTCACTGTCCGCATCGGCGAACACATAGAGTTCCCCGCCACGGGCGCGCACTTCCTGCAGATTGGACTTGAGTTTTTCCAGCAGGGCATCGTTTGGAGCGACAGCGATGACCGGCATGTCGCGATCGACAAGCGCCAAGGGGCCATGCTTGAGTTCGCCGGCAGGGTAGGCCTCGGCATGAATATAGGAGATCTCCTTGAGCTTGAGCGCACCTTCCATGGCAATCGGGTAATGCCGGCCACGCCCCAGGAACAGGGCATGCTGCTTCATCGAGAAGCGCTCCGCCCATTCACGAATCTGTGGTTCGAGTTCGAGGATCTTCGCCACCGCCATCGGTAAATGCCGTACCGCATGCAGTTCCGCAGCCTCTTCCTGCCCGTCGAGACGCTGGCGAACCTTGGCAAGCACCAGCGTTAGCAGGTAGAGCGCAGCGAGTTGCGTGGTAAACGCCTTGGTCGAAGCAACACCAATTTCCGGACCCGCACGGGTAATGAAACGCAGGCTGTTTTCGCGCACCAGTGAAGACTCGGGGACGTTGCAGATACAGAGCGTGTGCTGCATGCCCAAGGCCTTGGCATGTTGCAGCGCAGCCAACGTGTCGGCGGTTTCGCCTGATTGAGAGATGGTCACTACCAGAGTCTGCGGGTTGGGCACCGAGTCGCGATAGCGATACTCGCTGGCCACTTCAACCGAACACGGAATGCCGGCGATCGATTCGAGCCAGTAACGGGCAACCAGACCAGCATGATAGCTGGTTCCGCAGGCGACGATTAAGACCTGCCGGACCTTGCCAAGGATCGTTTCGCTTTCGGCACCGAAAATCCCGGGCTGGATGCTGCGCGCCGCACCGAGCATCTCAAGCGTGTTGGCCAGCGCGACTGGCTGCTCGAAGATCTCCTTCTGCATGTAGTGCCGGTAATTGCCCAGCTCGATCGCCTCTGCCGAGAGTTGAGATTCGCTCTCTGGACGTTCCACCGGCATCCCATTGACCCGCGTGATGCGGTAACTGCCGCGCATCAATTCGGCGCAGTCCCCGTTATCCAGATAGACCATGCGACGCGTGACCTGCACCAGTGCCGAGGCATCTGAGGCTGCGTAGCAGGCGTCATCGCTGAGACCCAGCAGCAAGGGCGCGCCTTCGCGCGCGACCACCAGTCGGCTCGGGTCCGATTCACGCAGCACGGCAATCGCGTAGGCCCCTTGCAGTTGTGCGATCGCCTGACGAACAGCACTCAGAAAGTCCGGGGTGGTCTTCAGTTCATGAGCAATCAGGTGCGCCACGACTTCAGTATCGGTATCCGACGTGAATTGGTAACCCAGTGCCTTGAGGCGTCCACGCAAAGATTCGTGGTTTTCGATGATCCCGTTGTGCACCACCGCCAGACCTGCGGAGATATGCGGGTGGGCATTGCGTTCACAGGGAACGCCATGCGTGGCCCAGCGCGTGTGTGCGATGCCGGTCTCGCCGGCAACATGCGACTCCTCCACCTGCGCGGTCAGTTCGGCAACACGGCCGACCGAGCGCAGCCGGTGCAGACCGCTAGCGTCGATCAGGGCGAGACCTGCCGAATCGTAGCCACGATATTCGAGCTTGCGCAGCCCTTCGAGAAGAACAGGGACGATATTGCGGTCAGCGACCGCAGCAACGATGCCACACATGGTCAGATCACTTCTTCTGTGGCCGTTTCCAGCCGGGGATGGAAATCTGCCGGGCGCGCGAGATGGTCAGCGTGTCTGGCGGAGCGTCCTTGGTCAGCGTCGTCCCGGCACCCAGTGTGGCGCCACGACCCACCGTGACCGGTGCGACCAACTGCGTATCGGAGCCGATAAAGGCATCGTCCTCGATGATGGTCTTGAACTTGTTGGCGCCATCATAGTTGCAGGTAATCGTGCCGGCACCAATGTTGACCCGGCTGCCAACGATTGCGTCGCCGACATAGGCCAGGTGATTGGCTTTCGAAAGTGCGGCGAACTTGCTGTTCTTGAGTTCGACAAAGTTACCGACATGGACGCCGGCGGCGAGTTCAGTCCCCGGACGCAAACGGGAAAAAGGGCCGATCACGCCATCCGGACCGACAGTCGCGCCCTCAATGTGACTAAAGGCGGCAAGACGGGAACCGGCGCCAATACGGGCATTCTTCAGCACACAGGCAGGCCCGACCTCGACGGCTTCTTCGAGAACCACCCGGCCCTCGAAAACGCAGTTCACGTCGATGAATACATCGCGCCCACAGAGCAGTTCGCCACGCACGTCGATGCGTGCCGGGTCAGCGAGGCGAACGCCCTGTTCCATCAGATGTTCGGCAGCTCGACGTTGGGCAACCCGCTCGAGCTGGGCAAGCTGCCCCTTGCTATTGACTCCCAGCACCTCCGATTCGCTCTGCGCTAATGTCGTACGGATCGGCACGCCTGCGGCAACAGCCATCCCGACGATATCGGTCAGGTAGTACTCCTGCTGGGCGTTGTCGTTCGAAAGCCGGCCAAGCCAATCGGACAGGTAGACCGTTGGTAGAGCGACGATACCGGTATTCACTTCACGAATCGCTCGCTCCGCGGCCATGGCGTCCTTCTGCTCGACGATGCGCACCACCTCGCCAGCCGCGTTGCGGACGATTCGACCGTAGCCATCGGGATCAGCAAGTTCGACGGTCAGGATGGCCAAGGCGTCGCGCGCCGCATGCAGCAACTGCCTGAGCGTTTCCGTTTGAATCAGGGGCACGTCACCGTAGAGTACCAACGTTGTCCCGGCGGAGCCCAGATGCGGCAGAGCCTGCATGACGGCATGACCGGTCCCGAGTTGCGGCTCCTGCAGGACCCAGACCAGGTCCGGATCATCGATCGTCGTCCGCACGGCGTCACCGCCGTGCCCATAGACAACACAGAGGCGCTGCGGCTCGAGGCTGCGAGCGGTATCCAGCACGTGTGCGAGAAGTGCCTTGCCGGCCAGTGGATGCAGCACCTTGGGCAAATTGGAATGCATGCGCTTGCCTTGCCCGGCGGCGAGAATGACGATATTCATGAACAGGAACCCGGTAGAACGCGATGGTTGGAGCCTCTCCTGCTGCCTGACCATGCACGGCAACAGTACGCCGGTGGACAAGCCAGATCCGGAGCCGATCGGCGTCACAACAGGCGCCAATCGGCTTGCCATATATTATTTCAGTTTCAGACGTGAACAACTCACAACAATGTCACGCTTTGGCGCCGTTCATGACCTTTTCCCTCTCCCTCGAGTGGACAGGGGGGAGATTCGTGAGTCGCTGACGCGACTTTCGCATTAAATAACGTCATTGCCGCGGCAGGCAGCAATGACGGCGCGAATTGCATTCGTCACAGAATGCAATTCATGATGACGTGTCACCGCGGCAAATCGGAATGGCCCATCAGGAAAGCATCTACTTCTCGCGCGCATTGCCGACCTTCGCGAATTGCCCAGACAACGAGCGACTGGCCGCGACGCATGTCGCCGGCGGCAAACACTTTCGCGACACTGGTGGCGTAACAGCCTTCCCCGTCGGTCGTCGCCTTGACGTTGCCACGTGCGTCGAGCTCAACCGCCAGTTGCTCCAGCAGGCCTTGCCTGACCGGCGAGACAAAGCCCATGGCCAGCAATACCAGATCGGTCGCGATCTCGGTTTCGCTGCCGGGAACTTCCTGCATGTTGCCTTCGCTCCAGTCGACGCGAACCACCTTGAGGGCTTTCAGCTTGCCGTTCTCCCCAACGAACTCCTTGGTCGAGACGGCAAAGTCGCGCGCGCAACCTTCTTCGTGAGAAGAAGAAGTCCGCAGCTTGAGTGGCCAATATGGCCAGGTCAGACTCTTGTTCTCCTGCTCCGGCGGTTGCGGCATCACCTCGAACTGGGTAACCGACAGCGCGCCATGCCGGTTGCTGGTGCCGACGCAGTCGGAACCTGTATCGCCACCGCCGATCACGACCACCCGCTTGCCAGTTGCGAGAATCTGCGCAGGTACTCGATCGCCGGCGTTGACCCGGTTTTGTTGCGGCAGGAACTCCATCGCGAAATGCACGCCGTCCAGGTCGCGACCGGGCACATTGAGGTCACGCGGCAACTCGGCGCCACCGGCAACTATGAGTGCGTCAAAGTCGGCAAGCAACTGCGCTACCGGCACTGCCTTGGCACCACTGCCACCAATCTCCTGGTTGACACGAAACTCGACGCCCTCAGCCTGCATCTGCTTGATGCGACGATCGATATGCGATTTCTCGAACTTGAAGTCGGGAATTCCGTAGCGCATCAGGCCACCCACACGGTCGTTCTTTTCAAAGACGACCACCGCGTGTCCGACGCGCGCAAGCTGCTGGGCAGCCGCCAGGCCGGCCGGGCCGGAACCGACGACAGCCACTTTCCTGCCGGTCTTGACCTTCGGCGGCTGCGGAACGATCCAGTCCTTTTCCCAACCCTTGTCAACGATCGCATGCTCGATCGACTTGATGCCGACCGGGTCGGTGTTGATATTGAGCGTACACGCCGCTTCGCAGGGTGCCGGGCAGATACGGCCGGTGAAATCCGGGAAATTGTTGGTGGAATGCAGTACCGCCAGCGCCTGTTCCCAATGACCACGGTACACCAGGTCATTCCAGTCAGGAATGATGTTATTGACCGGGCAACCGGTGTTGCAGAACGGAATCCCGCAATCCATGCAGCGTGCCCCCTGCTGCTTGGCCTGCTCGTCGGCGAGGGTCCGGACAAATTCGCGGTAGTGCTTCAGGCGCAACGCGGCGGGCTCACTGACCTCCGCCAGACGCTGATATTCGATGAATCCAGTCGGCTTACCCATCCTTATGCTGCCTCCAGTTGCTTTTGCGCCGCCAGCTCGCTAAGTACCCGACGGTACTCATGTGGCATGATTTTCACGAAGCGTCTGCGACACCGCTCCCAGTCATTGAGCAATCGCAGCGCCTGTCGGCTGCCAGTGTACCGATAGTGTTTGTCGATCAGTCCCTTGAGCAGCACTTCGTCGATCACACCGAGATGGCGTACATCCACTTTGCCGTGACCCTCAAGATCATCGCCGGCGTCGCTGCCCTGACGGGCCACCAATTCCTCCTCGACGGGCTCCAGCGATACCTGCGCCATATTGCAGCGCGACTCGAAGCTACCTTCTTCGTCAAGCACGTAAGCCACGCCACCGGACATGCCCGCCGCAAAGTTGCGGCCGGTCATGCCGAGCACCACGACGGTACCGCCGGTCATGTACTCGCAGCCATGGTCACCAACTCCCTCGACGACGGCGGTGGCCCCCGAGTTGCGAACGGCAAAGCGCTCACCGGCGACACCAGCGAAGAACGCCTCGCCCTCGATCGCGCCATAAAGGACGGTATTGCCAACAATAATGTTGTGCATCGTCTCACCACGGAAAGCTGCACTCGGACGGACGATGATCCGTCCCCCCGACAAACCCTTGCCGACGTAGTCGTTGGCTTCGCCAATCAGGTCCAGAGTCACCCCGCGCGCCAAAAAAGCACCGAAGGTCTGCCCGGCGGTACCGGTGAAATGAATTTCGATGGTACCGTCGGGCAGACCGGCGTGCCCGTAGATCTCCGCCACCCGACCGGACAACATCGCCCCGACAGTCCGATTGATGTTGCGCAACGGCAGGTCGATCCTGACCTTCTCGCGGTCATCCAGGGCCGGTTTGGCAAGTACGATGAGCTGATTGTCGAGCGCCTTTGCCAGGCCATGGTCCTGTTGTTCGCACTGAAACACCGGCGCGCCGATCCGGTTTTCCGGGCGGTGGAAAATACGGTTGTAGTCGAGCCCCTGCGCCTTCCAGTGCCTGATCCCTTTTTGCATGTCGAGCAGATCACTACGTCCGATCAACTCGTTGAACCTGCGAATACCGAGTTGTGCCATCAGTTCACGGACTTCCTCTGCGACGAAGAAGAAGTAATTGACCACATGTTCGGGCTGACCGGAAAAGCGGCGGCGCAGCACCGGATCCTGCGTGGCCACACCCACCGGACAGGTGTTGAGGTGACACTTGCGCATCATGATGCAGCCTTCGACGACGAGCGGCGCTGTCGCGAAACCAAACTCGTCGGCACCGAGCAGCGCACCGATCAGGACATCACGCCCGGTTTTCATCTGTCCGTCAACCTGCACCCGCACACGCCCACGCAGGCGGTTGAGCACCAGTGTCTGCTGGGTCTCGGCGAGACCCAGTTCCCATGGCGAACCCGCGTGCTTGATCGACGACTGCGGGCTGGCGCCCGTGCCGCCGTCATGGCCGGCGATCACCAGATGGTCGGCCTTGGCCTTGGTCACGCCGGCCGCAACTGTACCGACACCGATTTCGGAGACCAGTTTGACGCTGATCGAAGCCTTAGGGTTGGTATTCTTTAGATCATGAATGAGCTGCGCCAGGTCTTCGATCGAGTAGATGTCGTGATGCGGTGGTGGCGAAATGAGTCCGACACCGGGCACCGAGTGGCGGAGGTAGCCGATGTATTCGGACACCTTGTGACCCGGCAACTGCCCTCCTTCACCCGGCTTGGCTCCCTGCGCCATTTTGATCTGGATCTGGTCGGCATTGACCAGATATTCGGCGGTCACCCCGAAACGCCCGGAAGCAACCTGTTTGATCGCCGAGCGCAGGCTGTCGCCAGGCTGCAACTGATAGTCGCGTTCGATGCGCGTCCTGCCTACCACGTCGGAAACCTTTTCGTTGCCCTTAAGCACCTTGAAGCGTGCCGGATCCTCGCCGCCCTCGCCGGTATTCGACTTGCCGCCGAGACGGTTCATGGCAATCGCCAGGGTGCTGTGGGCTTCGGTCGAAATCGATCCGAGCGACATCGCTCCGGTGGCAAAACGCTTGACGATTTCCTTGGCCGGCTCGACTTCATCGAGCGGCACCGGCGCACCGGCGGGCTTCAACTCGAACAGCCCACGCAGCGTCATATGGCGCCGCGTCTGGTCATTGATCAGTTGCGCATATTCCCGGTAGGTCTCGTACTTGCCCGTACGGGTAGCATGTTGCAGCTTGGCGACCGCATCCGGTGTCCACATGTGTTCTTCGCCACGCACGCGGTAAGCGTATTCGCCGCCGGCGTCAAGCATGGTCGCCAACACCGGGTCGTCCCCGAAAGCTTGCTTGTGCAGTCGAATCGCCTCCTCCATGACTTCGAAGACACCAATCCCCTCCACCTGCGTCGACGTGCCGGTAAAATACTTGTCGACCATCTTCTTCTGCAGGCCGATGGCTTCGAAGATCTGTGCCCCGGTATAGGACATATAGGTCGAGATGCCCATCTTGGACATGACCTTGAGCAGGCCCTTGCCGACGCCCTTGATGAAGTGCCTGATCGCCTTGTCACCTTTCTCGGCATCGCCGCCAGCGATCTGCTGCAGGGTTTCCAGTGCCAAATAGGGATGCACCGCTTCCGCCCCGTAACCGGCCAGCAAGGCAAAATGATGCGTCTCGCGCGCAGCACCGGTTTCGACCACCAAACCGACCCGGGTACGCAGCCCTTTGGTCACCAGATGGTGATGCACCGCCGAAGTCGCCAGCAGCGCCGGGATTGCAACATGCGCCGCGTCGATCCGGCGATCCGAGACGATGAGGATGCTCGATCCTTTGTGCACATGATCCTCGGCTTCAGCGCACAGCGACGCCAGCCGGGCCTCGACACCTTCGTTACCCCAGGCCAGCGGATAACAGATGTCGAGCTCAGCGGAATGGAACTTGTTGCCGGTGTAGGTCGCAATACGGCGCAATTTTGCCATGTTGTCGAAATCGAGAACCGGCTGGGCGACTTCAAGACGATACGGAGGGTTGATTTCGTTGATCCCGAGCAGGTTCGGCTTGGGACCGATGAAAGATACCAGCGACATCACCAGCTGCTCGCGGATCGGGTCTATCGGTGGATTGGTGACCTGTGCGAACAACTGCCGAAAATAGTTGAACAGTGGCTTGCTGCGGTTCGACAGAACGGCCAGGGGTGAATCATTGCCCATCGAGCCGGTGGCCTCCTCTCCCGAGGTGGCCATCGGTTCGAGAATGAACTTGAGGTCTTCCTGGCTATAACCGAAGGCCTGCTGACGGTCGAGCAAGGGCACCGAACAGACGCTCGGCGCAACGTTCTTCGGCAACGGCAGGTCGTCAAGCTTGATATTGATGCGGCTCAGCCAGTCCTGGTAAGGCTTGGTCAACGCCAGCGTATCCTTCAGTTCCGCATCGTTGATGATGCGTCCCTGGTCGAGATCGATGAGAAACATCTTGCCGGGTTGCAGGCGCCATTTCTTGACAATCCGCTCCTCGGGAATCGGCAGCACGCCGGCCTCCGACGCCATCACCACCAGATCGTCGTCGGTGACCAGATAGCGCGCCGGACGCAGGCCGTTACGGTCAAGGGTGGCGCCGATCTGGCGCCCATCGGTGAAGGCCACGGCCGCCGGGCCATCCCAGGGCTCGATCATTGCCGCATGATACTTGTAGAATGCACCCCGCCTCTCGTCCATCAGGGTGTGCGATTCCCAGGCTTCAGGAATCAGCATCATCATCGCGTGCGCCAGTGAATAACCGCCCATCACCAACAGCTCGAGCGCGTTGTCGAAGGAAGCAGAATCGGATTGACCCGGATAAATCAATGGCCAGATCTTTTCCAGATCGGCGCCGAGCAACGGCGATGAGGTACCCTTCTCACGTGCGCGCATCCAGTTGTAATTGCCGCGCAGGGTATTGATCTCGCCATTGTGCGCGATCATCCGAAACGGATGGGCGAGTTGCCAAGTTGGAAAGGTATTCGTCGAGAAACGCTGGTGGGCCAGCGCCATCGCCGAGATGCAACGCGGATCCTTGAGGTCGGTGTAGTACTCTCCAACCTGGTGAGCGAGCAGCAAGCCCTTGTAAACGATCGTCCGCGCCGACATCGACGGCTGGTAGAACTCCTTGCTGTGCTTCAGCCCGAGCGCCTGAATGGCGTTGGCCGCGCTGCGGCGGATCACATAAAGCTTGCGCTCGAGTGCGTCGGTGACCATGATGTCCGGGCCCCGGCCAACGAAAATCTGGCGAATCACCGGTTCCCTGGCACGCACTGTCGGTGACATCGGCAGGGCGTGGTCGACCGGCACATCGCGCCAACCCAGAACGATCTGGTGCTCCGAACGGACGGCACGCTCGATTGCTTCCTGACAGGCCAACCGCGAAGCGGACTCCTGGGGCAGAAACACCATCCCTACGCCATAGTCACCGGGTTGCGGAAGCAAGATGTCCTGCTTGGCCATCTCCTCACGAAACAAGCCGTCTGGAATCTGGATCAGGATCCCGGCGCCATCTCCCATCAGCGGGTCGGCGCCGACCGCGCCGCGGTGATCAAGATTCTTCAGGATCAGCAGGCCCTGCTCGATGATCGAGTGACTCTTCTTGCCTCGGATGTGCGCTACAAAACCGACGCCGCAGGCATCGTGCTCGTTGGCCGGGTCGTAAAGTCCCTGCCCTTCAGGTGGTATGGCCGCATTCATCACACTCGAATCCTCAAAAAACAAAGACGGTACCCGGGCAAGCCCTGACTGAAACGTCACGGCGTCCGGTAAAAAGCCGATCGACCGGGTCACTCTCGGGGACTGGCGACTATACCCTGAATAGACCAACCATTCAAGATGCTGCGCCGCACCAAGAAAGTGCACGAAATCGCCTCCTTGGCACCGAAAAGAGGCACTCGATGCTCTTGCACGACTGCCCGACAGATCGGCATCACAAATCAAAATCAGAGCAATATTCATGCCCATCAACTCAATCTTTCTTGCTTCAGCCTCAACGTGCCCCCTGCGGCAAGCCATGATTTCCTGTCCGGCATTAGCAAAGCGTGAAGCAACAATCCGGGGAAGAGACGGCCACGCCTTTCCCGGCTCATCGCGATCGTTTGCGCCCACAGACGCAGCGCGTTTTTTCTGACGTTTGGTCATGGTAAAGTCCGCGCCGGACTTGTGCTAAGCTCAGACTGGCGGTTTGTTTGGCCAGCTGCGCCACAAGCAGGGGGAAGATTGCCCGGTAGCGATTGCCGGCAGGGACTTTTCCGAGCAATTTGAAGACCGTGACTGGAGATTTTTTGGGGAGGCTGGTTTCGCGCCCTGCGGACCAGTTATTTTGAAAATACTGGTACTACACGTGATGGAGGAATGAATGCCGCTAACAATCGGAGTTCCCAGAGAGACTGCTGCAGGAGAAAAACGGGTTGCGACCGTACCCGAAGTGGTTGAAAAACTGATCAAGCTGGGTTTCGCCGTGCTGGTCGAATCCGGCGCCGGCGAAGCTGCGAGCATCTCGGACGATGCGTACAAGGCTGCCGGTGCTGCGATCGCCGAAGGAGCGGCCAACCTTTGGTCGTCGTCGGACATCATCTTCAAGGTACGTGGGCCGTCAGCAGCAGAAGTCAGCCTGATGCGCGAGGGGTGCACGCTGGTCAGCTTCATCTGGCCGGCCCAGAACCCTGAGCTTCTGCAGCAACTCACCGCGCGCAAGGCGACCGTGCTGGCCATCGACTCGCTGCCCCGCACGCTCTCGCGCGCCCAGAAGATGGATGCGTTGACCTCCCAGGCTGGCGTCGCTGGCTACCGCGCTGTCATCGAGGCCGCCAACGCTTTCGGTCGCTTTTTCAACGGCCAGATCACGGCCGCTGGCAAGGTTCCGCCGGCCAAGGTCTTCGTTGCCGGTGCTGGCGTCGCCGGCCTGGCGGCGATTGGCACTGCCGCCAACCTCGGCGCCATCGTTCGCGCCAACGACACGCGAGCAGAAGTGGCCGATCAGGTTGCATCGCTGGGCGGCGAATTCGTAAAAGTCGATTACGAGGAGGAGGGGTCCGGTGGAGGCGGTTACGCGAAGGTGATGAGCGAAGGCTTCCAGAAAGCCCAGCGCGACATGTACGCCAAGCAAGCCCGGGAGGTGGACATCATTATCACCACCGCGCTGATTCCTGGCAAGCCGGCGCCCAAGCTGATCACCGCAGAGATGGTCCGCTCAATGAAAGCGGGCAGCGTAATCGTCGATATGGCCGCCGAACAGGGCGGGAACTGCGAGCTGACTGAGGCTGGCCAGGCGGTGGTGAAGCACGACGTCACCATCATCGGCTACACCGATCTGGTCAGCCGCTTGGCACGGCAGTCGTCGACGCTATACAGCACCAACTTGTTGCGCCTTGCCGAAGAACTGTGCAAGACCAAAGACGGCATCATCGACGTCAACATGGAAGATGAAGCCATCCGCGGCCTGACGGTTATCAAGGAAGGCAATGTGACTTGGCCGCCCCCGGCACCCAAGCCATCGGCAGCGCCAGTTGCGGCACCGGCGGCCGCCCAGCCGGCGGCTGCCGCGAAAAAATCGCACGGTCACGGCAAGGCCAGTGAACCGGCTTCGGGAACCGGCACTGCCATCATGTTTATTGCCGCAGCGATTCTCTTCTGGTTCATCGGCGCGAGTGCGCCACCCGCCTTCCTCGGTCATTTCACGGTTTTTGTCCTCGCCTGCTTCGTCGGCTACATGGTCGTGTGGAACGTCAAGCCGGCCCTGCATACACCGCTGATGAGTGTCACCAACGCCGTCAGCAGCATCATTGCCATCGGAGCGCTGGTCCAGATCGCGCCGCCGATCGAAGCCGGACTCAATCGTCCGGAAGACTGGATTCGCTGGCTGGCGATCGGTGCCATCGTGCTGGCGACCATCAACATGTTCGGTGGTTTCGCCGTAACCCAGCGCATGCTGGCAATGTTCCGCAAATAGGAGTTGATGAACATGTCTGAAAGCTTGGCAACCGTCTCCTATCTCGGAGCAACGATTCTTTTCATTCTCTGCCTCGGCGGCCTCAGCAATCAGGAGACATCCCGCCGCGGCAACCTTTACGGGATCATCGGCATGGCCATCGCCGTTCTGGCAACGGTCTTCGGTCCGCGTGTCGGCAGCACCGGTTACGCGTGGCTGATTGGCGCGATGGCGGTCGGTGCGACGATCGGCATCTATGCCGCACGAACCGTCCAGATGACCCAGATGCCGGAACTGGTCGCACTGATGCACAGCATGGTCGGCCTGGCCGCGATGTTGGTCGGCTTTGCCAATTACATCGACCCGGTCACGGCGACCGGTATGACCGGCGCCGAAAAGGCGATCCACGAGGTTGAAATCTATGTCGGCATTTTGATCGGTGCCGTCACCTTTTCCGGCTCGGTCATCGCCTTCGGCAAGCTGTCCGGCAAGATCTCGGGTAACCCGCTGCTGCTCCCGGCGCGCCACTGGATCAACCTTGCCGGACTGCTGGTAGTCATTTACTTCGGCCGGGAATTTCTGCATGCCAGCTCGATCAGCGATGGCATGACACCTCTGGTGGTGATGACCGCCATCTCCCTGTTGTTCGGCATCCACATGGTAATGGCGATCGGTGGTGCCGACATGCCAGTGGTGGTCTCGATGCTTAACAGCTACTCGGGGTGGGCGGCGGCGGCGACCGGCTTTATGCTCTCCAACGATCTGCTGATCGTCACCGGCGCACTTGTCGGGTCGAGCGGTGCGATCCTCTCTTACATCATGTGCGCGGCGATGAATCGCCACTTCATCAGCGTCATCGCCGGCGGTTTCGGAACGACCGGCGGGACTCCTGCACCGGCGGCAGGTGGGGTACAACCAGCGGGAGAAGTCGTTCCGATCAGCGCCCCGGAAACCTCCGAGTTGCTGCGCGAAGCCAAGAACGTGATCATCGTCCCAGGTTATGGCATGGCAGTGGCACAGGCACAGCACACTGTCTTCGAGATCACGCGCCTGCTGCGGGAGAAGGGTGTCAACGTTCGCTTCGGCATCCATCCCGTTGCAGGCCGCATGCCTGGTCACATGAATGTTCTTCTCGCCGAGGCCAAGGTTCCTTACGATATCGTCTTTGAAATGGACGAACTCAACGACGACTTTCCGCAAACCGATGTCGCCATGATCATCGGTGCCAACGACATCGTCAATCCGGCAGCACAGGATGATCCGAACAGCCCGATCGCCGGAATGCCCGTCCTGGAAGTCTGGAAGGCAAAAACCTCGATCGTGATGAAACGCAGCATGGCCTCCGGCTACGCCGGCGTGGACAACCCACTCTTCTACAAGGAAAACAACCGCATGCTCTTTGGCGATGCCAAGAAGATGCTCGATGAGGTGCTGGTCTCCCTGAAGAGCTGATCGGAAGTCGTCCTCCTTCCCCATTCGCCCAGCAACGCCCGCATGAGCGGGCGTTGCGTTGATCGAGGGGCGAATTTTTCGGATGTGGATCGACATCTGATAGAATCGTGCTGATGAGTGCAAGGGCGCATCCGCCCGCTATCCTATCTCTAGGGGGTGACATGGAGGTCAAAGAAGTTCTGCAGGTCAAAGATTCAGCACTGTTTGCCGTACATCCCGACTCACCTCTTTCGGAAGCGGTCATCATGATGGCCGAAAATGACATCGGCTCGGTGATCGTCATGGAGGGGGGAAAGCTGGCAGGAATGCTGACTTTCCGGGAAGTCATGGCAATCCTCGCCAAACGCCAGACCGAGCGCCGGGTCGGGCCAACGCCGCCGATTGCCGAAATTCTGGTCATCGAGGCTATGGACCGCAACCCTCCAACCGCTGATCCGGACATGGACGTCGACGAATTGCGTCGAATCATGGTGGACACGCACACCCGCTATGTGCCGGTCATGGAAGGGGATACTATCGTCGGGATCGTCTCCTTTCACGACGTCGCCAAAGCCGTTCTCGAAGAGCGCAACCTGGAAAACAAGCTGCTCAAGGCGTACATCAAGGACTGGCCATCGCCTTAACTTTAAGGTGATTTCCGCAAAACGCCATACCAGTAGTCATGATGGTAGGCGGGGCTCATGGCCAGCAATACAAGCCTCTTCGGTAGTCGTCCCGTATCTTTGCGGTATCTAGCTTCCGAGAAATCGCCTAAAGTCGCGTATGCGACTCAAGAGCCCCCTCTTCCCCCTCGCGGGGGGAGAGGGTAACGGTCGTAACTTTCCTGATCGGGGCTGTCTGGAAAAGTCACGACTGTTAGCGCGCCTCTCGCCGACACGCTACCCCCGCAGGGTTCTCAGCCCTCCGCACCCACTGCAAACAAGCGGCGATGTTCCTTGACGGCATAGCGATCGGTCATCCCGGCAATATAATCGGCCACCCTGCGAACTTGATCGCCGTCAGCAAGTACCTGATATTGAGGGGGCAACAAGCGCGGATTGCTGGCAAATGCAGAAAACAGATCGCTGACGATACGTCTCGCCCTGCTGGCCATCCGCAGAACCTGATAGTGTTGATAGAGTCGGATATGCAGGAAGCGCTTCAGTTGGCGCTGCACCGCGTATAAATCGTCGGAAAACGCCACCAGTGGCGGCGCCAGGTGAACCTCGGCAAGATCCCGCGGCTTGTGCCTTGCGATGTGCTTTCTGGTGGTCTCGATCAGGTCGCAAACCAGGGTATTGATCATGCGCCGGATGGTTTCGTGGATCAGCCGGCGCCCGTCCAGGTCGGGATGGACTTTCCGGACATCGGCAACGTGCCGGGAAAACAGGCTGACCTCCTGAAGCTGCTCGAGCGTGATCAGCCCGGCGCGCAATCCGTCGTCCACATCGTGATTGTTATAGGCGATTTCATCCGCCAAGTTGCAGATCTGCGCTTCGAGCGACGGCTGTGTGTGTCTGAGGAAACGCTCGCCGAGTTTCCCAAGCTGGCGAGCGTTGTCCAGTGAACAATGCTTGACGATGCCTTCGCGAGTCTCAAAACAGAGGTTCAGGCCATCAAAAGCGGCGTAGCGCTCCTCCAGCAGGTCAACCGTTCGCAGACTCTGCAGATTGTGCTCAAAACCCCCATGCGCACGCATGCAATCGTTGAGCGCATCCTGCCCGGCATGGCCAAAAGGCGTATGACCGAGATCGTGAGCAAGCGAAATGGCTTCAGCCAGATCCTCGTTGAGCTGAAGTGAACGTGCGATTCCACGCGCGATCTGGGCGACTTCAAGGCTGTGTGTCAGGCGGGTACGAAAGAGATCGCCTTCGTGGTTGACGAACACCTGCGTCTTATATTCGAGGCGTCGAAAAGCCGTCGAATGGACGATCCGGTCACGGTCGCGCTGGAACTCGCTGCGATGGGCAGGTGCGCTGTCGGAATAACGGCGACCGCGTGAGTTGAGCGCGCTGACCGCGTACGGCGCAAGCTCAGGCATGTGCGGAGCGCGCGCCAATGGCTTGGATGATTTCGGCAGGCGGTGCTGCGTCGCTCAGAACCGCCTGCCCAAGCTTCTGCAGGAGAACAAGACGAAGCTTGCCATCCAGAACCTTCTTGTCGTGCTGCATCAGTTCAAGATAGCGTTCGACGTTCAAGGCCGGCCCGCGCACTGGCAAGCCTGCTCGCTGAAAAAGCCGCTCGACACGCAGGAGGTCATGCCGGTCGATCCAACCCATTAGCAAAGATAGTTCCGCCGCCATCATCGAACCCACCGCAATGGCCTCACCGTGCAGCCATTCGCCATAGCCAACGCCAGTTTCAATCGCATGCCCAAAGGTATGGCCGAGGTTGAGCAAAGCTCGCTCGCCCGCCTCACGTTCGTCAGCGACCACTACCTCGGCCTTGTTCCGGCAAGAACGGCAAATCGCCTCAGCCAGGGTAGCCGGTTCACGAGACAGCAAAGACTCCAGGTTAGTTTCAAGCCACTCAAGAAAGGGCAAATCCCTGATCAAACCGTACTTGATCACTTCTGCCAGGCCAGCCCGCAGTTCTCTGTCCGGCAGCGTATTCAGAGTATCGGTATCGGTCAGCACAAGCTGTGGCTGATGGAAAGCCCCGATCATGTTCTTGCCGAGAGGGTGATTGATCGCGGTCTTGCCACCCACAGACGAATCGACCTGGGCCAGCAGGGTCGTCGGCACCTGGATAAAAGGTATGCCACGCTGAAAACACGCCGCAGCGAAACCCGTAATGTCACCAACAACTCCCCCACCGAGAGCGATCAGGGTCGTTGACCGTTCGCAGCGTTGCTCCAGCAATCCATCGAAAATCGAGTTGAGGGTTTGCCAGTCCTTGAACCGTTCGCCATCGGGCAGCACCATCTCGACGACTTCAACGCCGGCCCGGCGCAAAGGGTCTGCCAGGCGCTGCAGGTACAGCGGTGCGACGGTCACGTTACTGACGATCGCTGCTTTCGGCTGCCGCAGTACCAGCAACTCGGCGCGCTCGATCAGCCCCTGCCCCACATGAATAGGGTAGGAACGATCCCCGAGTGCGACCGTCAACGTTTTCATGGCTCTCCCACTTTCTTGATCAGCAAATTCAGAACCGACTGGACGGTGATTCGGCTGCCACTGACGACGAGATCGGCGACTTCGCGGTACAATGGGTCGCGTTGTGCATGCAGTTCCCGGAGCCTCTGGCGTGGGTCACTCACCTGTAACAGCGGTCGCTTCTTGTCATGTCGCGTCCGTTCGTGAAGCGTTGGCAGCGGCACATCGAGATAGATCACCAGACCACTTGCTCGCAGGTTCTGCCGGTTCTCGGGCCGCAACACGGCACCACCCCCGGTTGCCACCACCTGCGCATCCAGGTCAGCCAGCTCGGCAATGACCTGTGCCTCGCGTCTGCGAAAGCCGTCTTCACCTTCAATCTCGAAGATCGTCGGCAGACCGACGCCGGTGCGCGCTTCGACCTCGTGGTCTGTATCAACAAAATGATAAGCCAAGCGCCTGGCCAGGGCCTTGCCGATGGTCGTTTTTCCGGCCCCCATCAGGCCAACCAGATAGACATTGCGTTTGTCGTTGTTCACGCGCCTATTCTATCGCATGCTCAGGAGACGGCCATGGGAGCAGGAACTGCAGCGGCTGGCCCGTGATGCGTGCGCCAATGCACACACGTCACAGGCAGCAGCGATCAGCGCAACGACAGATTTTCGACAACGATCCTCGGCGTGATGAAGACCAGTAGTTCAGTCTTGTCGTCAATCCATTCCCGGTTCTTGAACATCCATCCAACATAGGGAAGGTCGCCAAAAAACGGGATTCGCTGGGTGTTGGTACGCTTTTCCTGCGTGTAGATGCCGCCAATAACCACCGTGCCGCCATTCTCGACCAAGACTTCGGTCTTGACGTGCTTGGTATCGATAGCCACCCCTGCCCCTGTCGACAAACGGGTGTTCGGGGTGTCCTTGTTGACGTCCAGGGTCATGGTGATCTTGCCATCCGGGGTGATCTGTGGCTTCACCTTCAATGAGAGATTGGCCTTTCTGAACGATACGCTGGTAGCACCAGAACTTGTTGCCTGTTGATAGGGAATCTCTACGCCCTGCTCGATGATTGCTTCCACCTGGTTTGCCGTCATCACGCGTGGACTCGAGATCACCTTGCCACGCCCGTCAGCTTCCAGTGCTGAAATTTCCAGGTTGAGAAACTGCGTCAGCGAATTATCGTACAGACTCAGGTTGAGCAGTCCCGGAGTCCCTGATCTTGGGGTCGCAGGCAGATTCACGAGACCGAATGAAGAAGATCTGGGGTCTGAATTGACGATGTACCCTTTGTCTTTGACCTGCTCTACAGTCGTGGTTACCCGGCCGGTAACCGAATCTACCGAAGAGGTCTTGTTTGTCGCTCCAAAGGACAGGCGAATGCCCAGATTCTTGGCAAATGAGTCGCCGGCTTCAACGATTCGCGCTTCGATCATCACCTGTCGGGCGGGGATGTCCACCTTGGCGATCATCGCCCGCACATCATCGAGACGGCTCGGCGTATCCTTGACGAACATCATGTTCGAACGGTCATCGAGAAGCGCGCTACCACGCTTCGAGAGCAAGGTCTGCTTGGGGTCGATCAGCAGCTTTTGCACCGCTTCAGCCTTGATGTAGTTCATCTGGAAACTCTCGGTCTGCAAGGGCTCGAGGTCACCGATCTGCACTTTCGATTCGAAATCGAGCTTTTCCTTGGTCGCAATTTCCTCACGTGGCGCAATCAGAATGACGTTTCCATTCTTGCGCATGTCCAGACCCTTCTGCTGCATGATGATGTCGAGTGCCTGATCCCAGGGCACATCCTTGAGAATCAGGGTAATCGAGCCGCTGACGGAGTCGCTGACGACCATGTTCATGCCGGTGAACTCGCCGATCACCTGCAACAGACGGCGCACATCGACATTCTGGAAGTTCAGCGACAACTTCTCGCCCTGATAACCACCACGCGAACCCTGTACCAGTTTGTTCGGATTCACGATGACCTGCTTGACCTCAATGACGAACTGACTGTCACTTTGATATGCGTTGTGTTCCCACAGGCCACGCGGCGTGATGATCATGCGGGTGTTGGCGCCCTGCTGGTCGGTTTGCACGGTCAACACCGGGGTTGCAAAATCGGTCACGTCCAGACGTTTGCGTAGCGTTTCCGGAACCGTTACCTTGGCAAAATCGACTACCAGCGTCGACCCTTGCTGCTTGATGTCGATGCCTGCATTGGCATCGGTGAGGTCAACCGTGATCCGCCCCTCGCCATCCTTGCCACGCCGGAAGGCGATGTCGCGAATGGTGTTGGACAAAGCAGACGGACGGGCCTGTGCGAAATGTTCGATCTGCGCCATACCCACTGTCGTCGCACTCGGTACCAAAGCAAGCAGCAGGCTGTTGCCATCGATCGTTGCCTCGTAGGTCATCGCCTTGTGCAGGTTCAGGACGACGCGAGTCCGGTCTTCCGCCTGGACGATGTTGGCACTTTTCAAATCGCCCTCGTTATACGCCTGGCTCGACTTGCCGAGGCCGTTGGTCGTGTTCGGAAAATCAAAGGCCATACGCGCCGGCTTGGCGACACTGAAGGCTGCCGGCAGTGCTCGCAGGGGTTCCTTAAAAGTGAGCTTGACATTCAATACCGAGCCTTGCTGCACGACATTCATCGACTCAATCGAATTGGGACGGACATCTTCCTGTGCATTCGCTGTTCCAAGAGCCCACAGCGCTCCGGCAACCAGGCCAAACAGGTATTGTTTAATGTACTTCATCACTTTGCTCCCTTCTCCTGCAAAAGCAAGGTACTCGTCCTCTCCACCCAGTCACCGGCCGAATCCTGGACGAGTTCTCGCAGGGTGACATCTGCCTCGGAAACGTTGACCACCACGCCGAAATTCTGCCCCATGTAATTTCCGATCTTGATTTGGTACAAAGTCCCTTCAACCTGGATGATGGCGTACGACACCTTGTTTCTCGTCATCACTCCGACGTATTTCAGCGACTCCAGGGGATAAAGCTCCAACGGTTCTTTTGGCCGATCGAGGTCAGGCCGCAGGCCACCACCGCCCTTCTTCTCCTCGGGACCCACCTTGGCCGGCTTGAAAGGGTCAAACAGACCGCCCACATCATAAGAGGCAGGCTCGTAGGGCTCAACTACCGGCAAGGGGGGGATTTTGGCCTTGGTATCCTGAGCCGCAGTTTTCATCCATTCACGCAGGTCCTCGTGATCGCCAGTGGAACATGCGACCAGGAAGAGCGTGCCAAGCAGGGCAACGAGTCTCCTCATTTCTTTCCAGCCTTCGCAGCTTGGGCGGCCTTCCTCTTCGCCGCCAGTTCTTCTTCGTCGAGATAGCGGAAGGTCTTGGTAATGGCATCCATCACCAACCCCCCGTCCTTGCCCTGGGCAATGGCGATATTGTTCAAGGTGACGATCCTGGACAGCTTGCCGATATCTCCGGCGAAGGCGCCGAAGTCATGATAAGAGCCGGTCAGGCGCACGTTGATTGGCAGTTCCGCATAAAAGTCCTTGACTTGCTCCGCTCCAGGTTTGAACAACTCGAACTGCAGCCCTCTGCCCATCCCCGCCTGGTTGATTTCAACCAGCAAGGCCTCGACTTCAGATTTGTTGGGCAATTGTTTCAGGAGCGCACCGAAGGAACGGTCAATCTCGTTCAGGCGCTGCACGTACAGATCGAGGTTTACCGCCAGTTTCTTCTTGGCAACGAACTCATCCCTGAGCTTCAATTCGGTTTGCTGCTTGTTTTCCAGGGACACCAACTGTTCATCCCAGAAGAACCACCAGCCACCCAACAGGATCAACAGGAACAGGGCCAACAGGATGGCTACACGCGGCACCAGAGGCCACGTCCCCACATCCTTGGGATTCAGATCCTGGAAATCCCGGAAGATTGCCCTCACGTCGATGTTTTGAAGAGCGCTTGCTTTCACTTCTGCTCTCCTCCTCCGACCGTCGTCCTCTTGATCGAGGCATTCATGGTGAATTCATTGAGGCGCCGCTTGTCAACGAGGACGGCCTTGATTTCCAGCAACTGCGGTTTTTCAAGCCACGGTGATGCCTCGATGTTGCGCATCAGCGTCGACACCCGGGCACTGGACTGGGCATAACCGCCGAGACTGATTCTCTGCCCCTCCTGCTTCAACGAACGCAGGTACACTCCTTCCGGCATCTGCTTGGCCAGTTCGCTCAGCAAACGCACCGCCTCTGCCCGATCACGCTGTAACGACTCGATGATCCGTTTACGCTCCATCAAGGCGTCGCTCTGCTCCTTGAGCCGCTTGATCTGATCGATCTCCTTGTTGAGGACGGCGATCTCCTTCTTGAGAAAATCATTCCTGGCATCCTGCGCCGAAATGTAACCGGCAATCACCGAATAAACGAGAACCCCGATCAGCCCTGCAAGCAGCGTCACCAGGCCCAGCAAGGCGTAAAACTGTTGCCGCCGCGCTCTGCGCTTCTCTTCCCGATGTGGCAGAAGATTGATCCGTATCATGCGTCGAATCTCCTCAGCGCAAGACCGCAGGCGACCATCAATGACGAAGCATCGGCCAGCAGATTCTTGCCGCGAACCCGTTCGGCGAGCAGCATGTTGGCAAAGGGATTAGCAATGATCGTGTTGATCTGGGTCCGGGAAGCCACCACTTCGTCAACACCCGGAATGACTGCGCAGCCCCCTGCGAGGACGATGTGGTTGACCTCGTTGAACTGCGTCGAAGTGAAGAAGAACTGCAAGGCACGCGACAGTTCCAGAGCTAGAGATTCGAGAAATGGCCGCAGTAGTTCGGCCTCGTATTTCTCCGGCAGCGTATTTCGGCGTTTCTCGGCCTCTGCCTCCTCGAAGCTCATGCCAAACATGCGGGCGATATCCTGCGTCAGTTGATTGCCGCCGAATGCCTGTTCGCGAGCGTACAGTTGCTGACCATTGCGGAGAACGGTGAAGTTCATCACATTGGCGCCGATGTCCACCAAGGCAATGATCTTCCCTTTGCCGCCTTCCGGAAGCTGAGCCTCAATCAGTTCAAAAGCGGCAAGCATGGCGTAGGACTCCACGTCCAACACTTTCGGCTTGAGGCCGGCTGATTCGGCAACGGCAACGCGGTCCTCCACCTTTTCCTTCCGCGACGCAGCAATCAGAACCTCGATCTCGTCAGGAGAAGACGGCGCTGGCCCGAGCACCTGAAAGTCCAGGTTGACTTCATCGAGCGGGAACGGGATGTATTGGTTGGCCTCGGACTCCACCAGCAGTTCGAGCTCATCTTCACGCTGCCCCGCCATGACAATGATTTTCTTGGTAATGACATGTGACGATGGAAGAGCGATGGCCACCTGCCGCGTCGAGGTCGCCAGTTTCTTCCAGGTCCGCCTGACGGATTCCGCAGCCGACTCAAGATTGACAATGTTGCCATCCGACACGACATCCCTTGGCAAGACCTCGATCGCGTAACGCTCGACACGGTAGCCACCCTTGCCATCACTGGCCAGCTCCACCATTTTGACCGACGACGAACTGATATCAAGACCGATCAGCGAGCGCGCCTTGGGATTAAAGATCGAAAAATCAAGCTGCAAATTGCCACCCCTCGCCTAAAAAACCCTTCAATAATTTGCAGTTAGCGTACCTATGGAGATTCTCCTTTTGATGCTAACAACAAGGTTACGGCATGTAAAGAAATTTCTGGAGGCTTTCAACGCCACCCTGCTGATGCTTGGCGTGAACCCCACAAATGCTCACCCGGCCTCCTTATCCGTTTGATTTTACATTTAATCGGCTCTACGAATGGGAGCACCACCGACGCCGGCAGCGTTTTCCGGCGGATCACTAGCGGACAATCCTCGCCAATTGACTCCACTTGCAGCAACAGCTACATTACTGGCCCGATCATTGCTCTCAGGCTGCTGGTGCTTGTTTTGCGCGGTGCGGACTCCGACCCCGATGCGCCCCTGCCCGTAAGGCACGGTATGCGGCTGAACACGGCCTTTCCTCAAAACACTCTGCTGTTGCTCGCCCTTCTCGCGCTGCTCGCCGCCTGCGGCAAGGAGCCAGTAGCCCCCGAGCCCACCCGGCCGGTATTGACGCGCGTTCTTGGCGAAAGCGCGGGAGACGAGTTCCTCGACTACTCGGGAGAGGTTCGCTCGCGTTACGAAATCCCGCTCGCCTTCCGCATTCCCGGCAAGATCTCTGCCCGCCTGGTCGATACCGGGGCCGTGGTCAAAGCCGGGGAAGTACTGGCCAGGCTCGATCCCGCCGATACCACCCTGGCGGCGACGGCAGCTTCCGCTCAACTGGACCTTGCCGCCGCCGATCTCGGGCGTTTCAGGAATCTGCATGCCAGAAACTTCGTCAGCCAGGCAGCCCTCGATGCCCAGGAGACTCGCTTCAGGGCCGCACTGGCACAGGCTGAACTGGCCCGAAACCAGACCGCGTATACGGTTCTCAGAGCTGAACAGGCGGGTATCGTCGGATTCGTCACGGCTGAAGTCGGCCAGGTTGTCGCCGCTGGGCAGACCGTGATGCGACTGGCGCGTGCCGACACCCTGGAAGTCGCGATCTCGATCCCCGAGACACACATGCCGGAGCTGCGCGCGCTTCGATCCGCCGAGGTGAGCCTGTGGGCAGAAAACGAGGCCATCTATCTGGGAACGCTGCGCGAAGTATCGGCAGTTGCCGACCCGGTCACCCGCAGTTACGCGGCGCGCGTTTCAATCCACCATCCGGATGCCCGGGTTCTGCTCGGGATGACCGCCAGGGTACACTTCCATCGCCCTGACGGGAAGGCCCACCTGACGGTGCCGCTGACAGCCATATTTCAGCACGCTGGCCAGCCAGCGCTATGGGTGGTCAGCGCGGAGCAGACCGTTACCTTGCGACCGGTTGCGATTGCCCGCTATCGGGAAGACGCCGCCGTACTGGACAGCGGCGTGCAGGCCGGGGAAAGAATCGTCGTCGCCGGCGTCCATAAGCTGAGCAGCGGCGAGCACGTCAAGGTCATCGAACAGGCACCCCGGTTTGACGAGCCACTGCCGAAAAAGGATCGGCAAGGCACCTCCAGGCGATGATCTTTCCCAATCTGTCCGAATGGGCGCTGCGCCACCGCTCGCTGGTCGCCTATCTGATCGTCCTGCTGATGCTTGGCGGTGTGCTTGCGTATATCAGGCTCGGCCGCGCCGAGGACCCGGACTTCACTTTCAAGGCGATGGTGGTGCGTACGCTGTGGCCGGGTGCCACCGCGAACGAGATGCAACTGCAGGTCACCGAACGGATCGAAAAACGCCTGCAGGAAGTCCCCTGGGTCGATGTGCTGCGCTCGCAGACACGCTCCGGCGAGTCCTTGATCACCGTTCTGCTCAAGGACTACACGCCGAAGAAGGAGGTTCCAGAAACCTGGTACCAGGTCCGCAAGAAGATCGGCGATATGCGGCATACTCTGCCGCAAGGCGTGCTCGGCCCTTTCATCAACGACGAATTTGGCGACACCTTCATCAACATCTACGCCCTGACCGGTGATGGCTTCGACCTTGCCACGCTGCGTCGCGAGGCCGACCGCATCGCCCGCGAATTACGGCAGGTCCCCGACGTCAAGAAAATCGAGTTGATCGGCGTCCAAGAAGAAAAGATCTACATCGAGGTTGCGCACGCCAAGCTGGCGACGCTCGGTCTGAATCCGCTGACGATCTTCGACGCACTGCAGAAGCATAACGCAATGACTCCGGCCGGATTCTACGAAACGCCGTCCGACCGGGTACGCATTCGCGTCTCGGGCGATTTCAAGTCGCTGGAGAGTATTCGCGAGATCGGCATCCAGGCCGATGGGCACCGGTTCCGCCTCGGCGACATCGCAACGATTGAACGCGGTTTTGCCGATCCACCGACACCCCGCATGCGCGTTCAGGGTCAGGACGCGATCGGCATCGCCATCGCCATGAACAAGGGGGGCGACGTGATCCGGCTTGGCGACCGCTTGCGCGCCGAAACCGAGCGACTGCAGAAACAATTGCCGCTGGGAATCGACATGCACATCGTCGCCGATCAACCGCAAATCGTCCGCCAATCGATGAACCTCTTCATGTCGTCGCTGGCCGAAGCCGTCCTGATTGTCCTGGCAGTCTCCTTCCTCAGCCTCGGCATGCGCACCGGCACCGTCGTCGCCCTGTCGATTCCGCTGGTACTGGCGGTCACCTTCCTGTTGATGTCCGTATTCGGGATCGACCTGCAACGGATCTCGCTCGGTGCGCTGGTCATCTCGCTGGGTCTGCTGGTCGACGACGCAATCATTGCCGTCGAAATGATGGTCGTGAAAATGGAACAGGGTTGGGATCGCTTCCGCGCGGCCACCTTCGCCTACACCTCGACCGCTTTTCCGATGCTCACCGGCACCCTGATTACTGCCGTCGGCTTCATGCCGGTCGGTCTGGCCAGGTCCGGCGCCGGTGAATATACCTTTTCGATTTTCGCGGTAGTGAGCATCGCGCTGCTGGTTTCCTGGGTCGTGGCGGTACTGTTCACCCCCTACCTGGGCTACCTGCTGCTGGACGCCGATAAACTGCACCACAAGGCCCAACAGCACGGTCAAGACACTTACCAGACGCCTTTCTATCGTCATGTTCGCGCGACCATCGAATGGTCTTTGCGGCATCGCTGGCTGGTGATCGCCGCCACGCTGGCTGCTTTCGTGGCGGCGCTGTCAGGTCTGGGACTGGGCGTACAGAAACAGTTCTTTCCGGCATCGAGTCGTCCCGAGTTACTGGTCGACCTGTGGTTGCCGAACGGCGCTTCCCTGCTAGCGACCAAAACGGCCGCCATAAAAGTCGAATCGATCCTTACCGAATCGGAGATGAAGCGCTCGATCAAGTACTTCGCGAGTTATCTTGGGAATGGCAGCCCGCGCTTCTACCTGCCACTCGACCAGCAACTGTTCAACGACAATTTCGCGCAATTGGTCATCACCACCCACGACCTCGCTGCGCGCGAGGACCTCAAGCGACGCCTTGAAGAACGCTTTGGCGATGTCGGCGGCGAATGGAGCGGCCTGCGCGCGCGCGTGCTGCGCCTCGAAAACGGTCCGCCAGTGGGCTTTCCGGTCGTCTTTAGGGTTTCCGGCGAAGACCTTGAAAAGTTGCAGCGGCTCGCCGCGGCAGTGGCCGACGTGATGCGCGCCAATCCGCATCTCAAGGAAGTGAACTTCGACTGGAACGAGATGGGCAAGATGATCCGTATCGACATCGATCAGGATCGCGCGCGCGCACTCGGCGTCAGTTCACAGGAACTCTCGGCTTTCCTCCATTCGATGTTGACCGGCGTTGCCGTGACGCAGATGCGTGCAGGCGACCAGTTGGTCGACGTGATCGCGCGCGCTGCCGGCGACGAACGTACCCGCATCTCGGCGCTGGCCGACATCAACATTCCTACCCGCAGCGGCCGCTACGTGCCGCTGGCGCAACTGGCAAAGATCAGCTTTGCGCTCGAAGATACCGTGATCGCTCGCCGCAACCGCCTGCCGACGATCAGCGTGCGTGCCGACCTCCGCGACGGCATGCAGGCGCCCGCCGTCACCGCTCAGATCGACCCCCTGCTCGACGACCTGCGTGCCCGGATGCCGCAGGGTTTCCGCATCGAAGCCGGAGGGGCCAGCGAGGAGTCGGCCAAGGGCGAGAATTCGATCAAGGCGGTGATGCCGCTGATGCTCATCGGCGTCATCACCTTGCTGATGATCCAGTTGCAGAATGTCGGCCGGATGTTGCTGGTGCTGTTCACCGCACCGCTCGGGCTGATCGGCGTCGCGCTGGCGCTGCTGATCTTCCAGGTGCCTTTCGGCTTCGTCGCCAACCTCGGCGTGATCGCGCTTTCGGGGATGATCATGCGCAATTCGGTG
Organism: Candidatus Accumulibacter cognatus; assembly: GCF_000584975.1. Lineage (NCBI taxonomy): Bacteria > Pseudomonadati > Pseudomonadota > Betaproteobacteria > Candidatus Accumulibacter > Candidatus Accumulibacter cognatus. The sequence continues at coordinate 80,332 of NZ_JDST02000008.1, forward strand.
ATTCTCGTCGACCAGATCGAGCAGGACGAAAAAGCCGGCAAGCCGGCCTGGGAAGCGATCATCGGCTCGACGGTGCGGCGTTTCCGGCCGATCATGCTGACTGCCGCAGCAGCCATCCTGGCGATGATTCCGCTAACCCGCAGCGTCTTCTGGGGACCGATGGCGGTTGCCATCATGGGCGGGTTGATCGTCGCCACGCTGCTGACCCTATGGTTCCTGCCGGCGCTCTATGCCGCCTGCTACCGGGTCAGGCCGACCGAGGGATGAACCGCAGGCGCTGCTGCCCGAGCTTGAAGTGTTTGAAGAGTTGCCCGTCTGCCCGACTGTGCTGGCCTCGGCTACCCCGCCAAGCGCATTGATGATGGCCACGCATACCGCCGTGTAACGCTCGGCAAGCGTCATCACCAGCCGGTCGAGCTCGTCTGGCGCGGCATCGCCGGCGCGTAGCGCCGCTTCCAGGGCGATGCACGCCTGCTGGACCCCGGCGACGCGCAGATTGGCTGAAACTCCCTTGAGCGCGTGCGCGCGGCGCTGCACCTCGTCGTGTTCACCGCGCAGCAGTTGCTGCGGCATCGCCGCAATCGTTTCGCCGTAACTGTCGACGTAGAGACGCAGCAAACGGCAATAGTTGGCCACATTGCCGTTCAGCAGTTGCACCCCGTCGACAGCGTCAAGACCGGCGATGCCCTTCAGGCGCGCCAGAGCATCCGGCTTTGCTGACCGCGCTGCCAGCCACTCTCCAGCCGGCACCGGCGCGCTGGCCGGGCGACGATCAGCCAGTGCGGGAGTTAGCCAGCGCAGCAGCGTCGCAAACAGTTGTTCGGGTTCCACCGGCTTGGCGACAAAGTCGTTCATCCCGGCGGCCATGCAGGCGCGCCGATCGTCCTCGAAGATATTGGCAGTCATCGCCACGATCGGCACCGCGGTGCGGCCGGGCAACGCGCGGATCGCGCGGCTGGCCTGCAGGCCGTCCATCATGGGCATCTGCACATCCATCAGGATCAGCGCATAGTCCGTTGCCGTGGCCATACGCAACGCCGCCTGGCCGTCGGCAACGCAGTCGACGGCAAGCCCAGCGCCATGCAGCAGTTCAAGCGCCACCTCGCGGTTGATCGCGTTATCCTCGGCGAGCAACAGGCGCGCCCCGGCATGGCACCGGCGCAAGGTGTACTCGGCACCTTGCGCCGGCTCAAGCCGAGGCGCCATGGCCTGATGACCACGCTGCAGGCGGGCGGTGAACCAGAAGCGACTGCCCTGACCGGGCACACTGTCGGCACCGGCATCGCCCCCCATCAGACGAGCCAACCGGCGCGTGATCGTCAGGCCGAGGCCGGTACCACCGTACTTGCGCGTCGTCGAAGCATCCCCCTGTTCGAAGGCCTCGAAGAGTTGCGGCAATTTTTCGGCGGCAATGCCGATGCCGGTATCCTCGACCTCGAAGCGCACCTGCAGGCTGTCCTGCGCCTCCTCGAGCAGGCGCGCGCGCAGGACGATGTGGCCGCGTTCGGTGAACTTGACCGCGTTGCTGGCGTAATTGAGCAGCGCCTGCCGCAAACGGGTCGCATCGCCGCGCAACCACAGCGGCACGTCGTGCCCTTCAACCTCGACCGTCAGGCCCTTGGCGCGCGCCGGCTCGACAATCAGCGAACGAACGCCATCCAGGATCGTATCGAGGCCGAAATCCCCCTGCTCCAGGTCCAGCTTGCCAGCCTCAATCTTCGACAGGTCGAGGATATCGTTGATGATCGCCAACAGATGTCGGGTAGCGGCATTGATCTTGTCCAGGCGCTCGCTCTGTTGCGGCGTCGGAGCGGTGCGCTGCAGGAGGTGCGTCAGGCCGACGATGGCGTTCATCGGCGTCCGGATCTCGTGGCTCATGTTGGCGAGAAAGTCGCTCTTCGCCCGGTTGGCGGCGTCGGCGCGCGCGCGCGCCTCGACCAACTGCGCCGTCCGCTCCTGCACCATCTCCTCCAAGTGACGCCGGTAGTGGTCGAGTTCGGCGCCGATCCGCTTCTTCTCGGTGATGTCCTCCTTGACCGCAACATAGTGCGTGATGCGCCCATTGGCCTGGCGGATCGGCGTGACGATCGCAAATTCGATGTACTCGACGCCATCCTTGCGGCGGTTGTACAACTCGCCGCGCCACCCCTGGCCAGCGCTCAGTGCTGCCCACAGCGCCACATACGTGCCCGGCGGCGTCTTGCCCGATTGCAGGATGCGCGGGTTCTCGCCGATCAACTCGGCACGCAAATAGCCGCTGCTGCGGATGGCGGCCTCATTCACGTATTCGATGCGCGTGTCGATGTCGGTAATGATGATGCTTTCCGGGCTTTGTTCGACCGCCAGCGAGAGCTTGCGCAGCTCGGCCTCGGTCTGCACGCGCCGGGTAATATCGTGGGCGAGCACCACATGCGCGCGCCGGCCACCAAAATCCAGCGCGTGCGAGGTGATCTCGACCAACAGCTCGCTGCCATCCCGGCGTCGATGCCGCCAGACGCCGGCATCGACGTTGGCCTCGACCTGAGCGACACGGGTCAGCAGGCGAGGAATCTCCTCCGCTGGCCGGATGTCCTTGATGGTCATGGCCAGGAATTCCTCGCGGCGATAGCCGTAGCGGTGGATCGCGGCAGCGTTGACGTCGAGGAAGGCCAATGTCTCTCGGTCATAAACCCACATCGGCTGCGGATTCGCCACAAACATCTCGCGGTAGCGCCTTTCGCTCTCCTGTAGCGCCAGCATCGCCTGTCGAGCGGTGCTGATGTCGGTCCACGCGCCGACAATCTCGACCGCTTGGCCGGCGGCGTCGCGGATCAGACGCAGTTCGTCGCGGATCCAGAGGTAGTGCCCCTCCTTGTGTGCGAAACGATATTCGTGCACCGTAATGCCGCCACAGGACGCAGAGAAGCGCAGCGCCGCTGCGCGATCGTCGGGATGCAGACCGGCTTCCCACCAGCCATCCTGCAGCGCTTCGGCTACCGTGTAGCCGCTGATTCGTTCGACATTGGCGCTGACCTGCTGCGCACGCGGCACACCGTCGATGAAACGCAGCGCGTAGAGCGTGGTCGGACTGGCTTCGAGCAGATGTTCGAGCTGTTGCGCAGTAGTGCGCAGCGTCGCTTCGGTGCTCTCCCTCGCGACCCGGTCGCGCAACGCCCGGATGCCATAAGCGAGGTCGTCGGCCAGTTCGGCGAGCAACTTGGTCTCGTCGGCGTCGAAGGCATCCGCTTCGCCAGCGTAGAGATTGAGGGCGCCAAGGCAGGCTCCGTCACCAGCGAGCAGCGGCAGCGCGATCGAAGCCGCATGGCCCTGCCGGTGCGCTGCTTCACGCCACGGCTCGATGCCGAAATCGCTCGACAGGTTCTGGGCCAGCACCGGCAGCCGCTCGCGGATCGCCGTACCGGTCGGGCCGTGGCCACAATCAAGGTCATCGTTGTGGATGTGGACTGTCGCCCCGGAGCCGTCTTCGCAACCGGCTGCTGCGACCGGACGAACCCGGCAAGGCTCATCGCCGCCATCGGGGTAAGCGACCCAGGCCAGGCGGTAGCCGCCGAATTCGACGAGCAGCCGACAGATCTCGGTGAGCAGGGTCGCCTCGTCGCTGGCCCGGACCAGCGCCTGATTGCATTCGCTCAAGGTACGCAGGGCGCGATGGCTTCGCCGCAGTGCCTCGTCCGCTTTTCTGCGCTCGCTGATGTCACGGACGAAGCTTTGATGGTAGCGCTTGCCTTCGACCGAAAAAGCACGGGAACTGACCTCGACCGGAAAGCAGGTCCCGTCGCGGCGCTGGTGCACGGCTTCGAAGAGGACTCCGTCGGGCTTTGCCGAGGCCTGCCACTGCTCTTTGAACGCGCCGAGAGTTTCCTTGCCGCGCAGGTCGCTGATAGGCATACCACGCAACTCGTCGGCACTGTAGCCGTAAGCGGCGACAGCCGCCGCGTTGGCTTCAACGATCTTGCCATTCTCGTCGATCAGCAGAATGATGTCGCGCGCCTCGCCGATCATCGTCTGGTAGTGGCTGGCGAGTGCCAGGTGCTCTGCACGCCGCTGGTCGACGAGTTGTTGTCTGCGCAGCGCTTCGGCCTGCACCTGCCGAAACGAGTCGGCGAAGCGCAGACGCTGCTGTTGATGGAGCATGATGCCCAGAAAGACAACCGCGAACAGTGCGGCGGCGATGCTCAGCGTGATCCAGAAGAGATCGTCCGGCCGGGTCTCTTGCCGCTCGGCCACCTGGCGCATCGCTGCCGCGCCGACGATCAGGATCAGAAGCGCCAGGGCCGCCACCGACAGCAGCAGCCGTCGACTGCCGCCGCCGTCCGGGGTCGCTGCGGCGCCTTCCGGCAGGCGCCGCAGCAGGGCATACAGCAACATCGAAGTCAGCCCGACGAAAGCCAGGCCCTTGAGCATGCCGAGCATCACCCGCGTCTCCGGCTGCACCCCCAGATGCCCGATCAAGGTGTCGGAAAAAAGGATCCAGAGGGTGGCGACGAAGGCATAGATGAGCACCACGCGCAACATTGCCGCGCGGCCATCCGACCGCATGGGCGTCATCACGGCACTGCCTGGATGCCGTCGGGCACAAATTGCTGGATAACGCCATGGGTGGCCGCACGGCGGGATTCATGGTAGCGAAATCCGGCGCGCACCGCCTCGACCAGTTTGACATCGTCCCAGGGTTTGGTGATGAACTGGTACAGCTCGCCGCTATTGACCGCGCGCGTCACCGCCTGCAGGTCGGTGTACCCGGAAAGCATCATGCGCACGGTGTCGGGGTAGAGCGCGCGCACCTTGGCGAGCAGCTCGCTGCCGTCCATCACCGGCAGGTGCGCATCCGAGATGATGACCTGGACCACATGCATGGCAAGCAGGTCGAGGGCCTCGGCACCATTGCTGGCAGCCAGCACGGTATAGCCCTCGCGGCGGAACAGGCGCTGCAGCGACGCCAGGATGCCGGCTTCGTCGTCGACAAGCAGCAGGGTGCGCGCCGGTAGCGCCGGATCGGCCGGCAACTCGAGCGCGCGGCCGCTGCCAAGCAAGGCTGCGAACTCGGCGGCGGGCAACGGCCGGCTGAACAGATCGCCCTGCATCTCGTCGCAGCCACGGGCGCGCAGGAAAGCAAGTTGCGCTACGCTTTCGACGCCCTCGGCAATCACCGACATGCGCAGGTTGTGCGCCAGTGAAATTACCGCCAGAGCGATCATCGCGTTGTCGGGGTCACGGTTGATGTCCTGGATAAAGGATTGGTCGATCTTCAGGTGGTTGAACTCGAAACGACGAAGGTAACTCAGCGAGGAAAAGCCCGTGCCGAAATCATCGATCGATAACGACACCGACCGGGCCTTGAATTGCCGCGTCGTGCGGATGAACGCCTCGGCATCCTTCATCACCGCGCTTTCGGTCAATTCGAGTTCCAGGCAGGCGGGGTCAAGGCCGCTCTCCTTGAGCGCTGCAGCGACCAGGGCGAGCATATCCTGGCTCTCGAACTGCCGCGCCGACAGGTTGACGGCGACCCGGATACGCGCCAGACCGGCGTCCTGCCAGGCCTTGTTCTGCAGGCAGGCCTGCCGCAACACCCAGGCGCCGAGCGGCATGATCAGCCCGGTGTCCTCGGCCAGCGGGATGAAGGTTGCAGGCGGCACCAGGCCGCGCGTCGGATGTTGCCAACGGACCAGGGCCTCGGCGCCGACGATACGACCGGTGCGCAGTCTGAGCTGCGGCTGATAATGCAACAGCAGCTCGCCGTTGCCGATGGCGCGACGCAGTTCGCCTTCCATTTCCAGGCGTTCGAGCGCGCGCGAGTCCATATCGGTGGCGTAGAGGTGGCTGCGCCCGCCACCCTCGGCACGCGCCTTGTGCATCGCAGAAACCGCGCAGCGAAGCAAATCGTCGCCGCGCTCGCCGTCCTTCGGGAATAAGGCAATGCCGATGCTCGCCCCGAGCGTCAGCTCGCGCCCTGCAACGACCAGCGGGCGAGCCATCGCCGCGATGATGGCCTGCGCAAGGACGCTGGCAAGTTCGACGCGGGCGATGTCGGCGACCAGCACGAACTCATCGCCTTCGACCCGTGCCAGGGTATCGGCCGGATGTACGTGCGCCGCCAGTCGTGCCGCCAGTTCGGTGATGACGCAGTCGCCGGCCTCACGACCCAGCGTTTCGTTGACGCTCTGGAAACGATCAGGTTCGATCGTCAGCACCGCCAGCACAGCGTCCGGGTGCCGCGGTTGCGCGATGGCATGCGCCAGGCGGTCTTTGAGCAGGTTGCGATTGGGCAAACCGGTCAAATCGTCGAACAGCGAGCCATGGGCTTGCAGATCGGGGCTGCCAACGGTGCGCCCATGCCGGGAAAGCGGGTGGTCACGCAGAATGGCGCGCGCGCGCCTGACATCGAGTTGATTGCGGACACGCGCAAGAACGACCGCCGACCGGACCGGCTTGACGAGGTAATCGACTGCGCCGAGTGACAGTGCGTACTCCTCATCGCCCGCATCCCAGCGTTCGGCCAGGAGAAGGACCGGGATGTCGCGTGTCACCGGATTCTCGCGCAGCGCATTCAGTACGGCATAGCCGTCCATCTCCGGCATCATGAGGTCGAGCAGTATCAGGTCCGGTGTCGGCTGTCGCGTGGCGACCGCGAGTGCGCCCGCGCCCGAGGACGCGACCAGAACTGCGTAATGGTGCTGCAGAAGCCCCCCGAGCACGGCGAGATTCTCCGGCTGATCGTCGACGATCAGCAGGGTGGCACGAGCGACGGTCGCTGGCATGCCGGGTTCTCGGATGATGCGCTTCTCGGTAATCCCTGCGCTAATCTTCGACATCTGCAGAGCAACTGCAATTCCAGGTTCATCGCACCCACGGCGGCGCCATACGGCGCCAGGGCCGGCCGTGCCGGCGTCCGGCGGCTGGATCGGCAGCGTGACGCGAACCGCCGTGCCGGCGCCGACCTGACTGCGTTCATCGATCATGCCAAGGTGGCGGGCAACCACTCGCCTACGCGAGTGCCAGCCCAAACCTTGACCTTTCCCCTCACCCCCGTTGAACTGCTGCGTCCCGATTTGCTGAATAGTCGTCGTTTCGAGACTTGCCGATCCTCCTGCAAGCTTCCCCCCGCAGAGAGAGCACATCGCTTTTAGCCTTGGCCAATTGGCCGACGCAGAAATACCCGCTCATGATACGCTCAAGTCGGTCGCTCGGTTCAAACCTCGCGCCTGCCGAATCACTTTATGCCGACATGAGATAATTCCGCCGTCAACCCATCCAGGCCGCCTGGTTTGACCTGCTTCTGCCAGAGCTGCTGCAACGACCCTGGCCAGGAAATTGTTGCTGCGCGGTCCGCAAGGCATCGTCCACCCGTACCAACTGCCGGCAAGTAACGCTTGCGAATTCGCCCAGGGATCGCGGTATGATGTCTGCCAACGACCAGACGGACCGCCATCGATGAGCAGCAGACTGATCACCACCTGGAGCGACTACGACGGCGCGGTGCAGGAAATCCTGGATCTGACAACCGCGACGCTAGAGATTTTCGATGAAGACCTCGCGCCGCTCAAACTCGAACGTCCGGAGCGGATTGCCGTGCTGCGTGGCTTGCTTGCTGCGCGGGAAGACCACCAGCGCCACCAGCGATTGACGATCGTCGTGCAGAAGCCGGCGTTCGTCAGACAGTACAGCCCGCAGTTGATGAACCTGCTGACCGTTTATGCACCGGCGCTGACGATCACTCAATCACCGCCCCACCTCGACACCCTCAAGGATTCGCTGCTGATCGCCGATGGCCGGCACACACTGATCCGCTTCCATCGCGATCATGCACGTGCCCGACTAATCGTCGATGACGTCCACGAGTGCACGCCCCATATCCAGCGCTTCGAAGAAATCGTCGCCGCTGGTGGCGAGCCGCTCAGTTCGAGCACACTTGGACTGTAAGTTCGTGTCGCCCGCATCGATCGATCATTGCGACTTTAATTCTACTTTGCCACATTGCGCAAACGGTTGAAATACAGGCTGTTGAGCCACATATCCAATGCTCTATCACACAAGGAGTATGACGATGAGAACTCCCAATTTATTTATTTGGGATCGAGCGTGCAGTAGCCGGCTGCTGCGAGAATCTGAGCAGTCATTTTGAGTCGTTCCGAGAGTGTTTCCGCAGTAAGACGCGAAACACGGCCGAACCAGCTGAACAGTACTTGCGGGGTCTTTTTCAAAGTCCTCGTGCGAACCTGGAACAGATGAGCGAGACGGTGGCGGAGACCGAGTATCACAGCCTTCACCACATGTTGAGCGATGCCGCATGGGACTTTGAGAAGGTGCGTCGGGAGACGGCGCGACAAGCGGACGACCTGATCGGTAGGCCAGAGGCGGGATTGTTGCTCGATGAGTCTGGGTTCGAAAAGAAGGGGGACCATTCAGCGGGCGTGGACAGGCAGTATAACGGTCGCCTGGGCAAGGTCGAGAATTCGCAGGTTGGAGTGTATGCTGCGTTGGCACACGGATCGATGGCCGCGATCATCGACTTCGAGTGGTTCCTGCCAAAGGACTGGGTAGCAGATACCAAGCGTTGCAGGGAAGCCGGGATTCCGGAATCGGCACAGGTCTTTCGGAGTAAGCCGCAGATGGCTGCCGAGATGGTCAAGCGGGCACGGGCTGCTGGGGTGCGCTTTGGCTTCGTTGGTGCCGATGGCCTCTATGGTCACGCGACCTGGTTGCTGTTTGATGGGGACGATGCAGGCGAGGTCTTTGCTACCGAGGTTCACAGCGACCAGCAGTTTTACTTTGCCGATCCGGGAAAGGCGTGGGTCCCCGCCTGGGAAGCCCGCGAATGGGCCGCGCGCCTGAAACGAAAGGAGTGGCACCCGGTGATCCTGCGCGACGGGGAGAAGGGTGAAGTGCGTGCGATGTTTGCCCATACCCGCGTATGGATCCGTCATCCGAACAGCGCACAAGCCCGCCCATGGCATCTCCTGGCGCGCCGCGACGGCACGAAGGTGAAGTTCCTGCTCTCCAACGCGGCGCCCGACACGCCACTTGCCGAACTGGCGCGAATGCAGGCACAGCGCCACTTCATTGAGCGCGCCTTCGAGGATGCAAAAGGTTGCTGCGGGATGGCCGACTACCAAGTGCGCAAGTGGCGCGCCTGGTATAACCACATGGCGCTCGTCTGCGTCGCTCTGCTCTTTCTCGTCAAGGAGCGGCGGCAACACTCGCCCTACGCCGAGTTACTGTCCTGTGCCGATGTCTTCGACATGCTCGTGGCTCAGCTCCCGATGAAGATTCACGGTCGCGAAGACCTCGAGCGAATCATCGCCGAGCGTCATGCGAGACGACAAAGCGCCCGCGACAGCGCCTACCAAAGGCAGCCGCCAGCACCGAAAAATGCCATTCGAGTCTGTTAAAGTAGAAGTAGTTACAGGAATTTCTCCAACAAAGAACTCGTTGCCGTCGGCCAGCAAGTGGCGGGTGAACTCCGAGAGGTCTTTCATGACATTGTGTAAGAGGAAAGAAGGGGGCCGGGTTCAGACCTCATTTCTACTTTCTACTAAAAGCCTTTCAAACGGGGTGACGTTGTATGGAATTTCGCGCAAGCGGATGGTCACGGCCACGGCCGGGGTCCGTTAACAGGTGGATTGTGGCGTGTTGCGGCGCAACATGCGGGCGAGTGGACCGGGGCTCAGGGAAGGTTTCACCGCCGCAAATCCGGCGCTTGATTCTTGACCGAATAGTGTATATTGTTCGTGTATATAGCATTTTGGAGGCCATCCATGCCCGCCAGTACCGTCTTCACCAACAATCGCACCCAGGCGGTTCGCCTGCCCGCCGAACTGCGCTTTCCGGATTCGATCAAGAAGGTCGATGTGCGGGCCGTCGGCCAGGAACGCATCATTGCCCCTGCCGAAGCGGCCTGGGACAGTTTTTTCCTGGGCGAAAAAACCGTGACCGACGATTTTCTGCCGGAACGGGCCACCCAGGAGCAGCCGGATCGGGAAAGCCTTTAATCCGTGCTGACCCACTTGCTCGATACCAACATCGTCATCTACGTCGTCAAGCGGCGTCCAATCGAGGCTTTGGCGTCCTTCAACCGCCACTACGGCCGCTTGGCCGTCTCAGCCATCACCCTCGCCGAGCTGGTCCATGGCGCCGAGAAAAGCAGCGACCCCACCCGCAATCTTTCCGTGGTCGAGGATTTCTGCAGCCGCCTGAGCGTCCTGCCCTATGGCGAGCGGGAGGCCTACCACTACGGCAGCATCCGCGCCGCGTTGGAAAAGCTGGGCCAGCCCATCGGCGTCAACGACCTGCACATTGCGGCTCAGGCGCGGGCCCACGGGTTGGTCCTGGTCACCAACAACCAGCGAGAATTCGAGCGGGTGCCGGGGCTAATGCTGGAAAACTGGGTAGCAGGGTGAAGGGAAGAGCTCTTTTGAAATGTAGATCGTAAATTCGCCCCTTCAAAATTAGCTTTTTCGCCACCAACGGAATGGATCCTCAAGGTAGATTTATTCACAAACTCTCAGAGGCTGTGAATTTTTCACTTCCGCACCACGTTGGGCACAACCAGACGGCTGGCGCCCGCCTGCGCCCAATGATGCTTAATGGATGTTTTGGCTGGCCTTGTGGCCTGGATCTCCCCCTTTTCCGCGCCTTTCTCCCGATTACCCTGCCATTTGCGGTACTGCGGACGTTCCTGTCCCTATGCCGACCAGTTCGGGGGGCGAGCGGAGCGGCGCGCATGAGGTTGTGCGCCAGTGCGAACAGCAGCGCGACGCCCTTGACTTTCTTCAGCCCGCGAACCAGTCAGCCCTTCAGGCTGCGGTTGCTTGCCGGCGCATTCACCCATTCGACAGTCGCCGAGCGATCCTTGTAGAGCGCCTTGGCCTCATCGCTTCCCATACGTTCCCGCCATTTGGCCACCGCCGGGCTGTCCTTTGCCTTCGCTTGGTGAACGTCGACTGCCGGGTCTTTGGTCTTCGGCACGGCCGCATAGACGGTGGTCTCCCCAGCCACCGCGTCGAGTTGCCCATGCCAGGATAGCCGCCATCGACC
>NZ_JDST02000009.1:0-89315 GCF_000584975.1 Candidatus Accumulibacter cognatus
AAAATGAGGAAATCACCTTAGCACGAAGCCGGCGGTGGTCAGCGCTGAAGTCGCGCCTTTCAGCACTTCCAGTTCGTAGCCCTGCACATCAAGCTTGATCAGATCCGGTGGCTGCATCGAGTACTTTTGGATCAGTTCATCCAGAGTCGTTACCGGCAAGGTCACGACATGCCGTGGCACGTTTGAGTTCTCCGGAAATACCGACGAACCTGTACCCCCCGCAGTGTCGTCCAGGATGACGAATGCCGTCTCTTTCAATTCTGGCGGCCCTAGCAACGAGCTTGCGAAGCTTATTCCTAGTTCCCGCCCGCAGAACCGCTCCAGGGTAGCCATGTGCCGCTGCTGTGGTTCGATCATTAATACCTTGGCGTCCGGGAATACCCTTCGCAATAGCCGAGTCCAATCGCCAATACACGCACCGGCGTCAATCACCGATTGCAGCAATACGCCGCGTGCGCGTAGCGCCAGGAGCCCTGCAAGCATGCCTGGTGCCCCCAGGTCATAGCAGATCTGGGCCCAGCCTGCGTCGGTCGCCAAACGCCTTGCGGCATGAAGCAACTGCCTCGAAGCACGGTCCCTAACTGTCTGCAGTAATTTGATCACGTATCGCGTCCCATCATGAGCACTTACTAGGAAGAATTAGACCGCAATCCGAGCCAAGCCAAGCCAGTTCAGCCGCATCAACGATTGTTCGTATTCTGTCACCGAATCAATGATGGGGAAGCCCTTGAGTTTTCCGATACAGGCATCATTGTGCGCTATTGTAGATGATCGTGAGTTTGGGTCTAAGGTTGGGATCGGAGGCCGACTCTCGGGTATAAAAGCGTTTGAGATTGTTGTTGCCGCTGACCCCGATCAGGCGCCAGCCGAAATTGGGCTTACCTTGTGCCATTTGCTGTACCCCCACGCTGACATCGATGTCCAGCCATCCACTATTCCATCCGACGCTACCCTGTCCATCAGCGATACTGAGGTAATCGCTTCCGGCATTGTTTGCGCCAGCGGCGCTCCATGCGGCACCGGCCAGACGCTGCTGCCATGTGGCCTGCGTTTCACTCCAATCCATCAATATTCGATGGGCTCGATAGGTATAATCGTATGGGCTTGACTTGTACATACTCAGCGTGGCGGACTGGATGGTAGCCCCATCGGGTATGGGACCACCCTCGGAAGCAAAGATCGCAAACCGGACCAGACTGGTATACGACGAGCCGCCAGACAAAAAGTATGTTTGGGTACCCAGGCTTGTTGTCTTGGAATATACCGAAAGATACGTATCGCGTGTTCCAGCGTAGCCGTTGACCCCATCTTGCAGATAAAGGGTGCTCACTGGAAGGGGAGCGATAACAGTCACGGAAATGGGCGCGGATGAAGTGCTGGCCCCCAAGTTGTCATACGCGATTGCCGAAAGCGTATAAGAGCCAGGGACACTGGCAGACCAGGCGACGCTGTAGGGAGGTGACAGAGATTCGCCAATCTTATTGCTTCCATCGAAAAACTCTACCTTTGCAATCGAACCATCGCTATCAGAGGCGTTGGCATTGATGCCGATGAAAGTGCCAGCATTGATCGTTGTGCCATTGGCTGGACTTGACAGACTTACAACGGGAGGTTGGTTGATTCCTAATATCGTAATCGTGTTTGGAGGTGAGACAGCTGTTTTTCCAAGATTGTCGGTGGCTCTGGCCGTCAAGATATGGCTACCCGCAGGAGGGCTTACCCAGAAAAACTGATAAGGCGGTGAAGTGATTTCGCTGAGTTTTTCCGCGCCTGCGAAGAATTCTACCTTGCTCACCGTCCCATCGATATCGGAGGCGTTGGCAATCAGCGTGACACTGCCGCCCGCGGCGATCGTGGCACCATTTAGCGGTGCCGTAAGATTCACGACAGGCGATTGGTTGGCTCCACTAACGGGCTTGTAAACCCAGACGTTGCCCAAGGTCCTGTCCTGCAATCCGATGAAGACACCGAGGTCGGAAGCGTACTTCCACTTGCCGAGAATGCCGGTTCCCGTGTCCCCGTTTGGCACAGAACTGCTTGGTGTCGGCTGCAACGAGACAGACCAACCAGATGCTGATATTGATTCAGGAGGGCTGATCGACCACACGCGACCATCGCCACACCACAGCATGTACTTGCGTTGCACAGGGTCAAAATCAAGACCACACTTTTTCAGTGTGATGACATTCGTCTGCAACAATGGTAGCAGTTGGCCCTTGGTATCCGAGAGGTTTATCCGAACCTCATAATTCTTGGAACCTGGTGTTGCCGTGTTCCAGTAGTAGAAAGGAAGTTCGTTGCTCCCAGTCATGACGAAGATTTTTTGTACCGGGTCGAATGCACACGAAGTTTCAACTACTGGCGACCCGAGGTAGCCACCAATTCGTTCCCAACTGTCTGCCGCAGGAGCAGTGACATCATTGATCACATAACGGTACAGATTGCGTGCCGTACCGCCAGAAGTTGCGCCCAGATAAACTGTATCTCGCCCGTTCTCCGCAGCGTAGGCAGTGCATCCATTTACGTGATTCGCCGGGAGCGTGGCACTCGCAAGATTGATCGTATGGTCACGGTTCTGCCACATCTCACCACCGACTACTTCGGGATGTGGTGCAGTGTTTTGCACGTGTGAGCCGGTGCTTCCTCCCACCTTGCCGGGGTCAGCCCGATTGGGATCAAAAAAATAGGGGCCCGTATTTCTGCTGGTAGTCGCTGTGGCCTGGCGCTTGTATTGCCCACCGTTTTGCCAAGCAGCTCCACCCAAGACCAGCAGCCGGTCAACGATAGGCAAAAATATGTTATTATCGTAGGTGTGGGCAGAGGCTGGGGCCGCATCTGGCCCATCGACAGCAATGTAATTTCCCAGCAGGTCCTGTATTACTTGGCTCGGCAGGGACGCCCTTTCCCACATCATCGTGCTTGCACGCCAGCGATAGACATCATTCCCTGAGTAGTTCGCGTGCCCGCCGCCATAGAGCCACAAGTCAGCCCGATTCGTATCCCAGCCGAAACTGCTCCAGGCAAGAATTATCGCGCGTGGATCATATGCGCCACTCGGACGCAGATCCGGAGGGGTCCACACGTCTGAATAGTTGTTCGCGTTGACTTTTGCCCAGTTGCCCTCTGGCAGGGATGCGATCATAGCCTGGATCTCAGTCAAGGCTTGGCTGCTAGCCATCTCACTTGTCGTCGGAGCAGCAGCGGCGGCGTTGATCTCGGAACCACTCGCACCTGGACGGAACAGAGCCGGGGTCGCGCGCGAGCCCTCCTCATCATTGGATAATATCTCGAGACTCAGCAAACGCTGTTGGTGAACGCCAGACGAATCGAAGCAGGAAATAGTAATGTCCCACTGCCCAGGTACGGTCGGCGTTCCCGAAATCGCTAAACGGGCAGCATCAAGAGCCAATCCGCTTGGCAATGCAACATGGCACTTGACCGGGGGGCGACCGCCATCAACCTCAATCAAAGCGTCAAAACGTTCATTCACGACGGCAATCGGCAGGGCCGAGGTGACGATCCGCAATCCAGGTCGCGACTCGCCAACGAACTGCAACCTCAACGCATCAACGACTACCGGCTTATCCGAATTTCCAACCAGCTCGATTCTCGACGACGATTCAGGCGTGAACGGAAAAGTGCCAATGCGTTGCCAAAGTCCACCGCCCATCGTCTGATCGGCCCTCACAGTCGAGCTTCCTTCAGCATGCTGCACGCGTATCTGAGCTTGCTTGGCATTAACTTTGGAAACGGGCCACCAGAGATAAATGGTGTACCAGCCTCGACGCGGAATCTGCGGCTGAAATGCATATGAACTTTTCCCCGGGCCAACGCTTGTCAACGCCCAAGAGCTTCTAGCCAGATATCCCCTAAACTCCTCGAATGCCCCCAGGCGTTGGTTGTTGGAATCATCGGTCGTCAATACAATATTCGGGTAATCGGAAGATTCCGGGATCGTTTCTGTTGCAGCCACATTGGTGCAGAGTGCTAACAGCATTAACCAGAAAAGCATCAATCGACATGGCATGCGCCAGCTGCTGACAATCAAACCATAATTCATATTTCCTCCCCCCTTGTGATATCAAAAGGTCACGACTCAATAACCCGAGTTCGACACTTTGGCCTTTAACTCATTGATTTCTGTACGTTGGCGGGTTCTGTGGTCACAAAACAGAAGCCTGATCAATCAGACGGTTATCTAGGATCTGTCGAACTCTGGAGATAATTAGACATATCCCCAGGGTTCACGTGTCCATAAACTATCGCAGATGGTCATCAAGTCATTATCCTGTTTCCTGGTTCCGGAGCCACTGCTCAAACATCGTCAGGATCCACGCCATCTCGCCGTAGTAGCCTGGGTGAGCGGGCAGATATTCGCTCATCAGTTTCTGAATGAAATCGGCACGAATGATACCTCGTGTCGCGAGCGTACCGAGCGAATCCTCGACGAGTTGCCGCAAGGCAGGCGTGCGTGTCGTCCAGAGGCCAAAGGGCAATCCGAAGCCTTTTTTCTTCTTGGTAATGATTGCGTCGGGCAGGAAGCCTCGCAGCGCTTCCTTGAAGAACCAGCGTAGCTTGAAGCGGCGAAGCTTCCAGTCGGGTGGCAAAGCCATCGAGAAATCGGTCAATGCATCCGCCAGCAATGGATAGCCGACCTCGATGCCAGCCATTCGAGTGGCACCGCGCACCTTGGGAAGGTCACTGTCGGCCAGCGTATAGCGCCAGTCGTAAGCCAGCATTCGATTGATCAGGCTCGGCGCCTGGCACTCGCTCCAGGTGGACTGCATGTGTCTCGATGGCTCACTCAGGTCGATCCGGGCGAGGAAATCGGCGCTTAATACGCTGGCAGGGTCGAGCTGCATGATCAGATTGAAGCTCTGCAGGCGATCCGGCATCGGCACACGGGAATGACGGACATAACCGGTGGCTTGCTTGAGACCTGGTATCCGCCGCAACGGACTGTGATCGTCGCACATGGGCTCGATCAGGCGCCGCACGCCCTTCGGAACGGCATGATAGAACTCGAACAAGCGCTGCATCGCGTAGCGGGAATTTCCCCCGAACAGTTCGTCTCCACCATCCCCCGCGAGAATCTTGGTGCAGCCATCGGAGCTAGCGATTTTGGCGCAGTAATAGGCTGGCAGGGCCGAGGAATTACCAAAGGGTTGATCGAAATGCTGCGCGACCGCCGGTATGCTGGCCAGCAAATCAGCCGGCGTGACGTAGTATTCATGGTGCTCACAGCCAAAGTGCTTGGCGGCGATGCGGGCATAGGCCATTTCGTCATAGCCCTCGGCGTCGAAGCCGATCGAATAGGCGGGTGCCGCCCTGCCTGTTACCTGGCAGAGTACGCCTGCCACCGTCGAGCTATCGGTGCCGCCGGAGAGGAAGCTGCCAACGCGCTGGTGGCCGGCAACTTCTGCAGCGACGTTTTCGCGAATCAGATTGCGGAACGTGTCGCGTGCGTCGGCGAAAGCTTGCTGGCGGCGCTCGTCGAATAGTAAGGGCCAGTGACGTGCTTCATGCACGCCCCGCCTATCGAGCAGTACGCTATGCGCTGCCGGCAACCGGCGCACATCACTGAATATCGTGCGCGGTGCCGGGATCATGTGGAAATACAGGTAGTCGAAGACCGACTGCGGATCAAGTTCGTCGCTACGCCCCGAAACACAGTCTGCACGGTCGGAGAAAGCCAGCGTCTTGCCGTCGGTGCGATAACACAGTGTCTCGGTCGCGAACCGGTCAACGGCCAGGAATACGCATCCGCGCGCACCATCGACGATCACCAAGGCGTAGGATCCTCTGATGCGTGCGACCACCTCCACCCCCACCTCGCGCCAGACCTGCAGAAGTTCTGCAGAAAATCCTGCCCGTCGCGAAGTGCCGATGATGCTCCCATCCCTGAACGAAGGGGAACCCATCACCGCGCAGAGGGTATCGGCGTTGCGGGCGACATCTTCGCCCCGCAAGGTCAGCGAGCTGATCAGCGCGGGAGCTGCGCTGGAGTCGAAAAGGCCGGCCAGATTAATCTGGCCAGAGAGGGTGTCTGTCATGGAGTCTGCGTGGCTGCGGTTGGTGGAACAAGAATAAAATCCCTGATCGGGGCAAATGTTGGCGAATTCAATGCTACGCCAAAGAGACGAGTCGTGCTGTGTCAGAATTCACTCGGGCGGTACATCAGCACACGGACTGCACCCCTCCTCCTGCCTGCGATGATCGCGTTTGCCGTTCCCCCTCGGGCGGATCTCCCCCCTTCGCTCTAATAATTTCAAACACTTAGCTCATTTGTAGGCATGTAATGGTACTAATGTTTTCAAGCACTTAAAGAGCTGCGAGGGAAGACCCGTCGGGGTAAAATGCCGGGATGCCAGAGAGTCCGTTCATCCACCTCCGACTGCACAGCGAGTATTCGATCACTGACGGCATCGTCCGTCTTGACGATGCGGTTGACCGTGCTGCCCGCTACGGGATGCCGGCACTGGCGCTGACTGACCTCGCCAATCTCTTCGGGCTGGTCAAGTTCTATTCTTCGGCGCGCAGCCGAGGGATCAAGCCGCTACTTGGCAGCGATGTCTGGATTGCCAACGATAGCGATCCGGATCGCCCCTATCGTCTGCTGCTGTTCTGTCGCTCACGGCAGGGTTATCTGCAACTGTGCGAGTTGCTGTCGCGTGCCTACCTGGCCCCACGGATGCGTGGGCGAGCCGAAATCACGCGCCGGATGTTGCAGGAAATTGGCGTCGATGGATTGATCGCTCTCTCAGGTGCGGCTGCCGGCGACGTTGGCGAAGCACTGTTGCAGGGAAATTATCAACAGGCCGCAAGTCGCGCGCGCCAATGGGAGCAATTATTCCCTGCGGCCTTCTACCTTGAAGTGCAGCGTTATGGCCAGGCGCAGCAGGAGTTGCTGGTCTCCAGGACTGCCGATCTGGCGGCTGATCTTGAACTGCCGCTGGTTGCCACTCACCCGATCCAGTTTCTCGAACGTGACGACTTCAAGGCGCATGAAGCAAGAGTATGCATTGCTGAGGGCTATATGCTCGGTGATCCGCGCCGCCCAAAGTTGTACACCGAAGAGCAGTTCTTCAAGTCGGCTGGCGAAATGGTCGAGTTGTTTGCTGACCTTCCCGAAGCGCTCGAGAACTCGGTGGAAATCGCCAAGCGCTGCAATCTGCAGATCACGCTTGGCAAGAGCTACCTGCCAGCTTTCCCGACCCCGGACGGCGTGACGCTCGACGATTATCTCCGCCGGGAGGCCGTTGCCGGCCTTGAGCTTCGCCTGCAGCAGCTCTTTCCTGACCCGGCCGAACGTCTCGCAGAGCGCCCGCCCTATGACGCCCGCCTGCAGCTGGAAACCGACACCATCGTACAGATGGGATTCCCCGGCTACTTCCTGATCGTTGCCGATTTCATCAACTGGGCCAAGCACAACGGTTGTCCGGTGGGGCCGGGCCGCGGATCGGGCGCGGGTTCGGTCGTCGCCTACGCGTTGGGGATTACCGACCTCGATCCCTTGCGCTACGCGCTGCTCTTCGAACGTTTTCTCAATCCCGAGCGGGTATCGATGCCCGACTTCGACATCGACTTCTGTCAGGACAATCGCTGGCGGGTAATCGAGTACGTGCGCCGGAAGTACGGGGCAGCGGCGGTCTCGCAGATCGTCACTTTCGGCACCATGTCGTCGAAAGCGGTGATTCGTGACGTCGGCCGCGTCCTTGATCTGCCGTACAATTTCTGTGACCAGCTTGCCAAACTCATTCCGGTCGAGACCAACAAGCCGCTGTCGCTGGCCAAGGCAATCGCCGCCGAACCGCAATTGAAGGCCAGGATCGATGACGAGGAAGAGGTCCGCGATCTCTTCGCCCTGGCCGCCCGCCTCGAAGATCTGACGCGTAATGTCGGCATGCACGCCGGCGGCGTGCTGATTGCGCCCGGCAAACTCACCGACTTCTGCCCGGTTTATTCGGCCGACGGAGGCGGTTCGGTGGTTTCCCAGTACGACAAGGACGATGTCGAGAAGGTCGGCCTAGTAAAGTTCGACTTTCTGGGTCTGCGCAATCTGACGATCATCAAGCTGGCACTCGATTACGTCGAGAAACTCAGCGGCCAGCGTCCCGACCTGACCGTGCTTTCCTTCGACGATCCGCTCGCCTACCAGATTCTCAAGGACGGCAATACCACCGCGATTTTCCAGGTTGAATCGGAGGGCATGAAGAAACTGGTCCGGAAGCTCGCTCCCGATCGCTTCGAGGATATCATTGCGGTGCTCGCGCTGTACCGGCCGGGGCCGCTCGGTTCCGGAATGGTCGACGACTTCATCCTGCGTAAGAAGGGTCAGCAGAAGATCGACTATTACATAGACGATCTGAAGGTCTGCCTCGAACCGACCTACGGAGTCATCGTCTATCAGGAACAGGTGATGCAGATCGCGCAGATCATCGGCGGCTATACGCTCGGCGCCGCCGATCTGTTGCGGCGTGCGATGGGCAAGAAGAAGGCCGAAGAGATGGCCCTGCACCGCGACCTGATGCGCGAGGGGGCGAGAAAGAAGGGTCACGACGAAAAGCTGGCGATGCAGCTTTTCGACCTGATGGAGAAATTCGCCGAGTATGGCTTCAACAAGTCGCACACTGCTGCCTATGCCGTTGTCACCTACCACACCGCCTGGCTGAAGGCACACCATTGCGCCGCCTTCATAGCGGCCACACTGTCATCGGACATGGACGTTACCGATACGGTGAAGATCGTGCACGACGACGCCATCGCCAATGGCCTGCGCATCCTCGGGCCGGATGTGAATGCCTCCGAATACCGCTTCACGCCGGTGGACCGCAGCACGATTCGTTACGGTCTCGGCGCCGTCAAGGGAACCGGTGAACAAGCGGTGCATGCGATCCTGAAGGCGCGCGAGGCCAGCGGCCCGTTCAAGGATCTATTCGATTTCTGTCGACGCGCTGACAAACGCCTGGTCAACCGCCGCACCATCGAAGCCCTGATTCGTGCCGGCGGTTTCGATTCGCTCGACAGGCATCGTGCGCGTCTGCTGGCTTCAGTCGGCATCGCCATGGAAGCCGCCGAACAGGCCGAGCGCAACGCCATGCAGGTCAGCCTGTTCGACATCTTCGATGCTGGCGAGCAGGGTGACGAACTTGGCCCGAGGTATGTCGAAGTGCCACGCTGGAGCGAGCGACAGCAGCTCAATGAAGAGAAGCTGGCGCTTGGTTTCTACTTCTCCGGCCATCCTTTTCATGGCGTTCAGGCTGAGGTGTCGCGCTTCGTGCGCAAGCCGCTGGCCGCGCTCGAAGCAAGGAAGGAACCGCAGTGGCTGGCCGGCCTGGTGGTCGGCGTCCGCAGCAAATTCACGGCACGCGGCAAGATGGCCTTCATTCAGCTTGACGACGGCACCAGCTCACTCGAAGTCTCGGTGTTCAACGAACTGCTCGAAGCTGAACGTGCCAAGATCAGGGAAGACGAGGTGCTGATCATCGAAGGCCGTGTCCAGCGCGATGACTTCGCCGGCGAAGGCCGCGTCAAAATCGTTGCCGAACATCTATTGACTCTCGCCGAAGCGCGCGGTCGTTTCGCCCGTCATCTGCGCCTGTCACTCAATGGCCAAGCCAGCGGCAGCAACGCGCGCACTGCCGTGCACCGCCTGCAAACCCTTCTGGCACCTTACACTCCCGGGGATTGTCCGGTTCGGCTGGCGTATCAAAACGGGAGCGCGGCCTGCGAACTAGCTTTCGGCGACGCCAACCGGGTTCGTCTCGAAGATGACCTGCTGACGGCGGTTCGCGAATGGTTGGGGAGCGACAATGTCAGCGTGGACTATGCGTGAACTGATTGTACTCGACACCCTTCCCGAATCGCTCCTCACAGCCCAAGAAAATTCTTGATCATGGCGAGCATGCCGGCCTTCGGTTGAGACACTGCCTGATCGCTGGAAGCGTTACTGAACTGGCGGATGAATGCATCCATCTCGGCCTCACGGCGTGCGAGAATTTCGGCAACCGCCTCGGCGATTTCCGGGCGCGAGCGGATGACTTCTTCAACCGTGGCTTGGTCCAGTCGGTAGCAGACCACGTCAGTCCTGGCGATGACCGAGGCGCGGCGAGCCTCACCGGTCAACACACCCTTCTCGCCGAAGGTGCCGCCGGCATGAATGGTACGGAACAGGCGCTTGGAATGGTCGGCAAAATCCATCCACACCTCGGCTTCGCCAGCGGCCAGCAGGTACAGCCAGTGTGGCGCGTCGCCCTGATGAAAGATCACGTCGCCGCAGGCAAACGGCGCATGGACCATACGCTCGCTGATGGTCCGCAGTTCCTCTTCCTGTAATCCGGCAAACAGTTCCAGCTTGCGCAGATCGACCATGCGTCGCTCGATTTCACGCCGATGGAGCGACTCCCGGTAGGCCTCGTTCTCCTTGGTGATATGAAGGGATTGCTCGGGTACCGCCAACTGCATGCCCGCACGTTTCAAGGCAGCAAAGATATGCACCCGCACGGTAGAGTCGGTAGGGTCATCGGGCTGCGGGTCAAGCATCCAGTAGCGTAGTGCGTAGCGCCCGTAGCCCGGACCAAATTCCATCAGCACGCAGGTCGGGCGAGGTTCACGCGCGACATTGGGGATTTCGGCAGAGCTGATCGTCGCCTCGATCTTCTGGATCACCAGCGTCGGGGATGATTCATAAGTGACATTGAACCATACCCAGCGTCGCCAGGGCCAGAGAGTGATGTCGGTGCGTCCGAAAACAATAAACTTGCCACGCATCAACTGGCTGTTGGGGATCACCACCACATCGCCGTTACGTGTCCTGATCGTCGTCTGCCGCCAGCGGATCTGGGCAACCCGACCCGTGATGTCATCGATCCTGATCCAGTCGCCGGTACGCAGCGAGTTATCGAGCTGCAGGGCGACGCCCGCAAGCAAATTGCCAAGGGTATCCTGCATCGAGAAAGCCAGGACGGCGGTGATCACCGCCGAGGTGGTCAGCAGACTCGAAGGGTCGAATCCGACGATGTGCAGCCGCCCCATAATGAAAACGGCGTAGACCACGAGCACAATGATGTCCTCGGCGATACGCACGACGACCATGCCAAAACGCGGCAGGATGACCCGAAAGACGAAGATCGCCACCAGGCGAAACAGCGCCATACCCGATCCGATGACGAAGATCTCATGCACCATCACTGCGAGGCGCGAATAGTCCAGCGCCTCAAGCAAGGCCCCGAAGAGTTGTCCGCAAAGGCAAAGCCCGAATGCCGCCACTGTCCCGCCGACCCGCCGACGTTCCTTGGGCAACAGGCGCAGCGACAGCAACGCAAGGGTGACGACAGCAGCAATCACGTACTTGGTTTCGGGCAGCCAGAAGTAGGACCAGATACGCTGCATGACTTCGGTCATCGTTTCTCCCTGGTCATCTCAGGCCGAGGCTCATGCATGTGGCCGGCTTCCGGCCAGGTCGTCTCGGCAAGCCTCGACCACAAGCCCACCCGGACCTCAGACCAGACCGTCGAAGACTTGCACGCTGACTGTCTCACCGGCGGCGACGCTGCCGCGATCCTGTTCCAGGACGATGAAACAGTTAGCTTCGGACATCGAGCGCAGGATTCCCGAACCCTGGGCACCTGTCGGCCGAACGCACCATTGGCCCTGCGCGTGGCTGAGGATGCCCCGCTGGTACTCGGTGCGGCCGGGAGACTTCTTCAGTGCGACACTGCACCATGCCGGCAGCAGCGGCACGACCGGCAACGGGTCGGCGCCCATCAGCAGGTAGAGCGCGTCGCGGACGAAGGCGTAGAAAGTGACCATCACCGCCACCGGATTACCCGGCAGACCGAACAGCCAGGCTGAAGCCCCCTCCTCGCCACCGACCCCGGCGGCGGTAATGCGGCCGAAAGCCATCGGGCGACCGGGTTTCATGGCAATTTTCCAGAACAGAACTTCGCCCAGTTGCGTCATCAGGGGTTTGACGAAATCGGCCTCGCCAACCGAGACTCCGCCGCTGCTGATCACCACGTCGGCAGCAGCGGCAGCCTGTCGGAAAGTCGCGTCAAGCAGCATCGGATCATCGCCAACGACCCCGAGGTCGAAGATTTCGCAACCCATGCGGCGGAGCATGCCGAAAAGCGTATAGCGGTTGCTGTCATAGACCTCGCCACAGCCCAGTGGCGTACCGATTGAGCACAGTTCGTCGCCAGTCGAGAAGAAAGCGACGCGCAGACGGCGGTAGACGCTGACCTCGGCGCAACCCAGCGATGCGATCAGACCGAGTTCCGCCGGACGGATCAGTCGTCCGGCTGTGAGTGCCGCTTGCCCGGCGGCGAGGTCCTCACCTGCACGGCGGATATTCTGTCCGCAGCGCTGCCCCGGCGGAATCACGACGCGGTCGCCAGCAACCTCGACGACTTCCTGCATCACCACCACATCACTGCCGACAGGCAACGGCGCACCGGTCATGATGCGCACACACTCCCCAGTGGCCATGCTGCCGGCAAAGGCCTGGCCAGCCAGTGCTGTCCCGGCGACGCGCAGGCGGGTTTCGCCACTGCTCGACAGGTCGGCATGACGCAGCGCGTAGCCATCCATCGCTGAATTGTCGTGCGCCGGCACATTCGCCGGGGCAATCACGTCGCTGGCCAGAATCCGTCCCAGCGCGCTGCGCAGCGCCAGCCTTTCTTGCGTCTGCAGCGGTGTCAACTGGCTGCGGATAAAGGTCCGCGCCTGCTCGACCGACAGAGCATCGGGATCGTAATCGTTGAAACAACTGAAGCGGGCGGTGAGAGGCATGGCCGATTTCGCTGGATGGGTAATGGGTTGTCGGTTCGTCGCGCGGCGCGCGGTGCGCGCACGACCGCCCCGGCCAGGGACTGCCGGTGATCAGCCGCCCGTCATCGACATGAAGCGCACTACCTGCGGTGCGTCCATCTGGTTGCTGAAGTCATGGGCCTGGGCCTTGATGCCCATACTGCGGACAATCGCCGCCCGCAGAGGAGCATCATCGGTCCGATGCGCACGCAGTAGCGGCAGCAGCGCCACAGCATGGTTATTACCGAGGCACGGGTACAGCTCGCCGCGGGCAGTGATGCGCACGCGGTTGCAGCTGGCGCAGAAATTGTGACTGTGCGGCGAGATGAAACCGACGCGCGTAGAGGTATCGGGAATCCGCCAGTAACGTGCCGGCCCGCCGGTGGTTTCGGTTGACGGCAGGAGTACGAAGCGTGTCTGCAGACGCACCAGAGCCTCTTCGCTGCCGAAGACCTGGCGCGCGTGACCGATGTCGCCGAGCGGCATTTCCTCGATGAAAGCAATATCGATACCGCGTCCGACGACAAATTCGACCAGGTCGATCAACTCGTCATCGTTACTGCCACGCATCATTACCGTGTTGATCTTCAGTCGCTGGAAACCAGCCGCCTGCGCTGCGTCGAGACCACGCAGCACCTTGCTAAGGTCACCAACGCGGGTGATCTCCCGGAAACGATCGGCACGCAGCGTGTCGAGGCTGATGTTGATGCGCTTGACCCCCGCATCGCGCAAGGCCGGGGCAAATCGATCGAGCTGCGAACCATTGGTGGTCATCACCAGCTCCAGCAAACCCGGCAGGCGGGCCAGTTGTTCGAGCAACCAGATGGCATTGTGCCGAACCAGCGGCTCGCCGCCGGTCACCCGTACTTTGGTCACACCGAGATCGACGAAAGCATTCGCAATGCGCAGGCACTCTTCGAGGGTCAGCACCTGCGCCCGCGGCAGGAAGGTCATCTCCTCGGCCATGCAATAGCGGCAACGAAAGTCGCAACGATCGGTGATCGATAGACGAAGGTAAGTGACGTGCCGGCCATACCGGTCGACCAGCGTCCCGTCGGCATGCCGTGGAGTCGCCGGCAAAGTCGGCGGCGCAAGAGCGGTTGGAGAAAGGAGAATGACTTCGGGCGTCAGTAATTGATTGTGCATGCAAGAGGCTCCCTCGGGGGTGCCCGTGGCAAAGGGAAGGAATGGTTTGCGAACGATTATAGCGGACTTTGCCAGGCGTCAAGCGTGGCAAACCGGAAGGTAACGCCGACACTGGTGGCACCAGCATGCGCCAGTATGGCCCATCAGCCGAGCAGCACCTCGAAATGGCCGACGCACTCCCCGGAAACCATGGCCCCGGCGGACTGATGATGGCGGTGAATGTCAGCCGCGCCGAGGCGAGAGAACTGCAACGCTACCGCCATTTCTATCTGAGCATCCGCATATTCTGGAGATCCTGACTCCCAAATTTGGCGTCGCTCCCGGCGAGGCCCGTCTTTGAGCACTCTATTGCCCGTGCCTGTCAGCCGGTGCTTCAGGCTGGTGTAGAGCTTCAGCACAACGGCAACTTTGGCGACTTCGTGCCGCTCGGCGAATTCCGTCTCTCAAGACCACAGGTCTTCGGGATGCGAGAACAGCGCGGAATCGTACTCCGCCATTCGGCAAAGGCGGCCGCGAAATCGGCCAGCAGCGGGTCGTCGAGGAGAAGGGGCTGCGGCACCGAGAAACCTCTCGATCAGTCAACACGGGCCTGCCACGCTACAAGACCAGTACCCCGATTTCAATCAGCGTTGACGAAAGGACACGAAATTTCTGGGGAGGCTCAGCGCCCTGAGTAGCGACGAATTTTCTTGAGCTGTGGGGAGAGATTCAGGAAGATAGCAACCAAGGACGATGTCGAATGGTCAAATACAAGATTAGTTAGTTGCCCTGCCAATCCTTGGTCGTTGGTATTCTCATATACCGCTGGTAGCAAAACCACCTGTGCCGATGAACAAGAACGCAAGCGAATTCGGTTGCTCGTCTGACTCGCACCCCTATCGCCGCATCATCGATGATGAGCATGGGCGCGTGTGAATGGCGTATGCTGTGTGTACTAACGCTCCCGGGGCAGGTCTGTATCGATTACAGTCGGCCCCTAGTTGCGTGCGTATTCCGGGCGGGGACCAAGGGCAGGATGAGTTGTACGATCAGCGCCCCCTGCAGGTATGCTGCCTGGGTGTGACATCGCTCCTGCTGGAGCGCGTTCAGGATGGTAGTATTATCAATTCGTAGTTGTTTTCAGGGAGTTTTCAGATGAAATACGTCAGAATGATGGGATTGCTGTGGTGCACGCTGGTCCCAGCGGTATCGCTCGCACAGGCTGAAAAGGTGCTCAGGGCCGAAGAGATTAACGAACGCGCGCTGGTCGATCTGCTCGCCCCGGCCCCGGCCCGGACGAAATCGCGCTCGATCAATGTCACTCGCGATGAAAGTTCTTTGGCGCCTGCGAAACCGGCGGCAGCATCCTTGCTGATTACCTTCGAAACGAACTCTGCGGGTCTGACGCCAAACGGCAAGCAATCGCTTGATGTGGTGGGCCGGGCCCTGAATTCGGAAAAACTCGTTCCTTTCCGCTTCGCAATCGAGGGCCACAGTGATCCGCGTGGTGGCGAGGAATACAACCGACAGTTGTCGCAATCACGCGCCGAAAGCGTCGTTGTCTATTTGTCACAGAACCACCAGATCGATCGTAGTCGCCTCAAACCCGTCGGCAAGGGCCCGTCACAACTGCTCAACCCGGTTCGACCCGAAGCCCCCGAAAATCGTCGGGTGACCATCAGGCGGCTCGACGAGTAGCAGCATTCCGGAAGTCTCTGCGGCTCTTGACGGTTCCGGTCAGCTGATCTCGTCGATGACAAACAGGGCTGCTCCATAGCTGGAAGAGCAGGCGCGACTGGCTGGACAGATCACCTTGCCGGCAAAAGGATTGGTGGTCGCAAAGTTCGCCTCATGTGCGATGCGGTCGGCAATCTCGAGCGGAAACTCGGAAAACGGGTTGACCTTGCGCAGGCCGGTTGCAGAGAAATCCCGTCGATTGTCGGAAACGATCACCACGAAGCGATTGCTTCCCGGCGGGCCGTCAGGCGTCATCGCCCAGCCGGGGCGAGGCAGACTCAGATCACCCTCCCCGGCGATCCCGTTATCGGCGTCGATGGCGTTCGGGAAAAGCAGGTTGAAGCGGCCATTGGTGCCCACCATCAGAATGTACACATAGCCCGGCTTGTGCGAACTGACGCGGAAACGCAGCTTGTCCTGACCGATTTTGACCCTGGCCTTCTCTGGAACCACCGCCACCACGTGCTCGGGATCGCGGTGTCGATAAATCTCCTGCAAGATGTCAACCGGGTCGAACGGCTTGATGGCCTTTGTTGACGAGTTGGTCGCCCCGTTCTTGCCGAGCAACATGTCGACCAACTGCTGTTCGGTGAGCGACTTCCGGTCTGCCGTCTGAATCTCTGCTGTCGGTGGCGCCGCCGTCGTGGTCGCTCCAGTAGCCGGTGTCGCTGCCGGAGTGGCAGGCGTGGCTACTATTGCCGGAGATGGCGCCACCGTGACTGGCGATGATACGGCAGTGGGAGGCGACCGGAGTGCGTAATACGCCCCACCGGCGGCAACCGCCACCAGTGTGCCGCCAATGCCGACCAATAGCATCGCCTTGCTTCGTTTCTTTTCCACTGGCTCCTGGCTGACCGTGACCGCTGCAGCCTCCTGCGTGGTCACATGCGGCGCAGTCACCTCCGGTGTGCCCGCCATGTCCGACCCTGCCAGCAGGGCACGGAACTCGGCAACACTATGCGGGCGATCTTCAGGTCTGACCGCCAACGCCCGATCCATGGCCTGCAGGAAGGACTTGCTGTAGCGTCCAGCTGCGGCCTGCGTTAGCGGGACCATGGTGTCGTTGATTGACCGGGCAACCGATGCCATGGGTGGCCTGCGGGTGATTGCGTTATAGACCACGGCTGCCAGTGCATAGAGGTCGGTCCATGCGCCCTGTTTGACATGTGGGTCTTCCGCATACTGCTCCAGAGGCGCATAACCCGGCTTGAGAATAACCGTTAGTGCCTGCGTCCTGTCGCCGATGACCCGCCGAGCCGCACCGAAATCGAGCAATAGTGGGCGTCCGTCGGCAAGCAACAGAATGTTGTCTGGCGCAATGTCGCGATGAAAACAGTTTTCTTGGTGAATGACCTCCAGAGCGTCAAGCAGGGGGTCGATCAAGCCCCTCAGCCATTCTTCTGAAGGCGGCTCAGGCATTTTCTGCAAGGCCTGCCTGAGGGTAATGCCCTCGTAGAACGGCATCACCATGTAGGCCGTACCGTTCGCCTCCCAGAAGCGATACACCTTCACCAGCGAGCGATGATCGAACTGGGCGAGCATCCGCGCCTCATTGACGAAACTGCGCAGACCAATGGCAAAAGTCTCGGCCAGGCGCGCTGATTTGACGGCCACGGTCAGACCCTCGACTCTCTCTGCCAGCGAGGATGGCATGTACTCCTTCAGGGCGACGTAGCGCCCGAGCGAAAGATCGTGAGCGAGGTATACGATTCCGAAACCGCCAATGCCGACCAGGTTGATGAGTTCGAATTCCCCAATGTGCGTGCCCAGCGGTAACGCATTGCTGCCGACGCCTGCCTCGGCTCCAGCCGAAGCTGCAGCCGCTGGAGATGAGGGTGCAGCGGGTTGACGCACGACCCAAGTCCGTTCGTACTCTTCTGGTTCCGACATCGAGTTCCCTGTAGTCAATACGGCGAAGACAATCCTCGCATTCTGCCGCAGTTTGCCTTTCCGGCAAAGCCGAAGTGATCAGGCATGTGCCGAGAATGCCTTGTGTACCCGCGGATTCCACAAAAAGAACAGGTTTTGCCATGGGCTACCTTGTCCAGGAACAGCAGCTGGCCGTCTATTCGTGAGTTGCTGACGCGGCTTTCACATTAACTAACGCTGACCGAGAACGAGAGGAAAGTCGGGTACGCCGCTGGGGACGATGGTCACCGGCGATTGCGCACCCTCGGTTAGAGACTTGACACGTTCCGAGACGTAGAGGTCGAGCATCTTGTGCGTGATGCGACCGGACTTGTTGTAATCGGCTTTCCCGCGCAGCCCCTCGAGGATGGCCTTGGTGAAAGCACCGTTGCCCCAATCAGGTGATTCCTGGGCATATTGGCGCCCGGTTGCCGCAGCAAACACGATGACCCCGTTATCAGCACTCGACAACTCATTGATGACAGCGGTGGTATCGAGGCGAAGCGAGCGCGCGCCAGTGCCGAGAACATTGCCCGCATGGCAGGTATCGATGAAGAACATCGCCTTGCCGGGCAAGGAAACGAGCGTGTTGCGAATCTCGCTGAAGATCACGCCGGTGCGCTTCAGGGCCTTGACATTGACATCCTGTGGCAGGAAGTAATAGGTGCCGTCGGCATCATTGACGCCATGCCCGGCAATGAAGACCATCCCCACGTCCCGCGCAGTCAGTTCCCTGCGAATCCACTCCAGTCCGTCGAGGACGTCGTCTCGTTTGGCAGAATGGTCGGTGAGCAGGCGAACCGAGACCTTACGGTACAGACCGCCTTCCTGTGTCCTGAAGAAATTCGACAGATCGGTAGAGTCCTTGGCGGCGAACTCGAGCTGAATCGAAGGATCCTGGTATTTGCTGATGCCGATCGCGAGGATGTACAGTGCTGGTCGCAGGTCCACACTGCCGGTGGCCGGCGCTGATGCAGCAGCAGGCATACCGATATTATTCGAAGCAGCGACGGCTTCCTTGGCAGTCACCGGAGGTTTCTTGAGCGTCAAGGTCGCTTCGGGCGAAACGCCATGCTTGTTCTCGGCAAACAACAGGATCTGGGCATCGAGTCCCGACAAGGAAAACGGCACTTCATAGATGCTCTCGTTGGCATCAGAACGCGAACTGCGCAGGGCAGACAGCGCCGGCAGAGCAACGGGCTGGCCATTGATCCGCGCGCGGAGTATTGTTGGTGGGGCATCGGCCGGTGCGCGAACGGCGACCTGGAGTTTGATGTTGCCGCCAACAGCCCAGTTGCTGGTGTCAGGTGAAACGATGCGCACTGTAGGAGGCAGCCGTTCGCGGATTGCCTGACCGCCGGGAGGGGCTGCCGCACCGGCCGGAAGCGCCGCCAGCGCGGCATCCGTACTGCCCTTGCCGATGACTTCACGGATCAGTTCGGGTCGATAGTACTCGGTACGAAAGCGGGATACCGGATAGAAATCCGCAGCCTGTGCCGAACCACGATCGACCTGCCAGCCGACCAGATTCTCACCGCCCGGGCTGGCAGCGAAATAGCCCCCCGGCACCCACATGACCCAACGGCGTCCGTCCGCTTGCGGAAAGAAGACGAGTTGCTCACTGCCGTCTTGTTGCCGGTACCAGCGTAACGTGCCATCGCTGAACGCGGCGACCACCCAGCGGCCGTCGTCGCTGGTGTTCACCTGCCACGGTGTCGCGGGCGCAGCAGTCTTCCACAAGGCGTGGCCGTTGCGGTCGTAGAGGCGGATTTGGAAGTTGGTGGCGATGGCAATGCGATTGCCGTCACGAGAGACGCTTGCCGCGAGCGACCACTCGTTGGCGTCCAGGCCAAGGCCTTTGCCATTGATGGACGGTTGTTGCCGCTCAAACCAGTTGTCGACCATGGTCTTTCCGGCTGACGTCCGCGGTGCTTGCCAATCCTTGACAGCTTTTACCCAGGCCAGTTGACGGGTATCGAAGGCATCACCGGTGTTACCGGGCCGTGCGTCCTGAAAAGCGAGCGCACTGCCATCCGCAGCCAGGCGAAAGCGGCTGCGCTGGTTGCGAAAGTCCAGCAAGCTGCTACCGATGGTCAACTGCGACTGTCCATTGGCGGCAAGTATTCCCCACGCGGGATCGGCGGTCGCGTACAGCAGACTGCCATCACGTGTAGCGTGCAGCGCAGTGATCGTGTTGCGCGCTACCGGGATGACGGTGGGTTCGCTCTGCCCAGTATCAGGCCAGACCAGAATCGCGAACCGTCCCTTGTCGTTGGCCCAACTGCCGGCCGCGTAGACGCTTTTGCCATCCGTCGACCAGGCGACAACGCTGAGGCTGCGCGCGATACTGCCCATTGCCGGAGGCGACAACACCTTTCGCACCTTCAGTGTCTTCGCGTCGAGCAGGACAACGCTTTCCTGGTCCGAAGTGCCGACCGCCACGGTCTGCCCATCGGGTGAAAAAGCCAGGCCAAAAGGCACGCCCATTCCGGCCAGTGTGCTGCGCGAAAGCAGCTTGAGGCCTTTTGGTGTCGCTTCGTAAGCTCGGACGAAGCCATCGGCACTACTGACCACGATTGTCTTGTCATCAGGTGACCAGACACTCGCATTCACCTCATCCGAGAAGTCCGAGCCACCCTGCAGTTCGCGCGCGCTGCCCCAGGAATCGGTGCCCTGGAAGACACGGACTCCCTGCCTGCCCCACAGGCCAGCGACGAGCATTCGGCCGTCGCGAGAAAACGACAGATGCGTGACGACATCGGGCAAGCCGGTGATGCGGTGGATGATCTGGCCATCACTGCGGCGGACCAGATAAACGTCATTGCTTGAGGACCAGCCGGCCGTGGCAAAAACTGCACCATCCGGGGCCATCGCCACTGCATACAGCTTACCATCGTTGCCGGGTCCGGACGGTGGCCTGAAAACCGACAGTGGCGAACCACTGGCAACGTCCCAAACGCGTGCGGTCTTGTCCTCGGATGCCGTGACGGCATAGCGGCCATCACGATCCATGCTTGCCGCTCGAATCGGGGCAACGTGGGTACCGGTTTCAATACGCAGGCTGGGCGTCGTTCCCGTTGCCTGCGTGGTCGCTCCGGTGGCCGACGAAAAGCCGCCAGAGCTACCCAGTATGCAGAAGAGTGCCCAAGTGAATTGTCGAAGAACTGCCCTGATGCCGAGCACGGTGGTCGGAATCGGTGAGGGGTTAGCAAGAAACTTTCTTGAACTCGATGCGCTGGTCGAGAGCATCCGATTCGTTGCCCTTGCCGGTGCCGACGATTGCGCGCTGCGAACCATACCCCTTGGCCATCAACCGCTTCGCCAGCGCAGGGTTGACCGCCACCAGCTTCTGCCGGACAAACTCGGCGCGCTGCAGTGAAAGGCGTTCGTCCATCTGATCCGAGGTGCCTCGCCGGGTGTGTCCGGCGACCTCGATGCAGGACGACTGTCGTAGCGACTGTTTAGCGATCTCCGACAACCACAGCGAATAGGGCTGCTGTTCCTGGCTGAAGGCGGTTGCTCCAGGCTTGAAATCGAAACGCACGGCAAGCCGGTCGCTTGCCAGGCCCATTTGAACCAACTGCCCGAAGGCCTGCATGGCAGGCTTCGTGCGTCCCAATTTCTGATTGTCGAGGTACACCCCGGCATATACACGCGCCTGCTTGCCGGCTGGATTCGTCAGGACCGACTGGTAGAGGGCCAGCGAGTCCTTGAATTTCTTCGCCTGATAGGCCTTGGTTGCTTCGCTGATCGTCGATGCAGCCAGCACGGCGTCGATGTACGCGGGATTGATCGGGTCGCCGGCTTTCGTTCCCTGACAGGTCTTCACATATCCGTCGACAGCCGTATCCTTAGCCCAGACCGGCATCTCGCGGAAGAAAGGCAGTGGCGTCGGATCGAATCCTTCGGGTAGGGCGCGTGCCAGACCCTTGCTGATGATCTTGCCGGTCTTCAGATCGGCAAGCGCGAAGCAGATGCGGTAGGCATCGCGCTCGCCGTCCGCCTTGCCCTGCAGGTTGATTGGCGTGAAGGTGCCGATCATCAGCAAGGGAAGCGTGGCGACGGTTTCGTTGTTGAAGGGTTTGACGTCGACCTGCTGATAGTTTTCCTTCACCAGTTGAACGACCGACTGTTCCATCGCCACTGTCGCTTCGGTCTGCATGCCGCTGTTACCGTCCACCAGCGGATCAACCACCATGCTGTATTTCTGATCCTTGGCCAGATTGGCGTTGGCCAGCAAGTCTTGCGCAGCCTTGCGCACCGCCTGTTCATAGGGAAGGGCAACCACCTGCGGTGCGGGCGCGGGCGCTGCCACGGTTGGCTTTTCCTCCGTGCTGCTGCAAGCGGCGGCAAGTACACCGACAGCAAGACAAGCGCTAACGAGAAAGCGGGATGGAAATGGCATGAATATTCTCCCTCTTGTTGTTCACAAAAATTGGACAAACGATGGTCTGGACGAGTTCATTGGCAAGGAGAACTGATACTTGATTCCCGCCAACCCTTGCAACGGGGAACCCCTCAAAATATCGTTCATCGCCCCTACTACCATCACGGGTAGCCTGCCTCAGCGAATTCCAAGAACGCTCCATGTCTGTTTCCTTGAAAGGTAGCAGCAATTTATGGTCAGCGGCAATATTTGCCGGAAAGCCGGCAAATTCCGGTACAGCTCAAGTGCAGCTCGAAGTCGAAGCCATTGCCAGTGCCCGGATCGCAAGATTGGCATCATTATTGCTTGAATGCTGCTCATCAATCTTCAGAGGAGACCGTGTTGGCTAGCAAGCTTGACAGCGCGCTTTTCGCGGGGCAGCAGGCACTAACGCTGCGTGCATATCGGCAGCAAGTGCTTGCCGGGAATATCGCCAACGCCGATACTCCGCACTACCAGGCTAGGGACTTCGATTTTGCTACAACGTTGAAGGACGCACTTGCTGGCCGCGGCGAAGGCAACCTCAACCTGGTAACGACTTCTGAACGTCATTTTCAGGGCACTGCGGACTCTGGCCCGGTGCGCCTGATGTATCGCCAGACCAGCCAGGCGAGTGCCGATGGCAATACGGTCGATATGGATGTCGAGCAGGCGAACTTTGCTGAAAACGCCATTTTCTACGAGGCTGGCATGAGTTTTCTCAGTGGCAAGGTCAAGACCCTGCTCGCGGCTCTGCAGCCCTAACGGTCACAGCTGTTGCAGGCAACTTCGATCATGAACGCATTCGTTTCCCTCTCTCCCGGATTTTCTCATGCTTGCGGGCGAGGGAAGGTTCGTGAATTGCTGACGCGACGTTCACATTAATTGCCATGAGCCTGTTCAATACCTTTGCTGTGGCCGGTAGTGCAGTAACCGCACAGGCGATACGCCTCAACGCGGTCGCCAGCAACCTGGCGAACGTGGACAGCGTGATCGGTTCGGACGGCAAGCCTTATCGGGCCAAACAGGTGGTGTTTGCCGCTACACCGATGGGCAGCCCTGCGGCACAAGGGGTTCGGGTTAAACAGGTGGTTGAGGACAGCAGTCCCGGGCGTATGGTTTATGACCCACGCAATCCTGCCGCCGACGAAAAAGGCTACGTCGCGATGCCCAATGTGAACGTGGTTGAAGAAATGACCAACATGATTTCAGCGTCGCGTGCCTACCAGAACAACGTCGAGGTGATGAACACCGCCAAGCAGTTGCTGCTCAAAACGCTGACGCTTGGTCAGTAGTCATCGAACAGAAGACACAGGAGAAACTCATGAACGCCGTGCAATCAGCAGTCAATTCAAGCAGCGACATTTTTGCGGCGATCAATGCCCAGGCAAAGGCCGGCACGACCGATGCGAGTTCAGGCAGTGAGGATGTCCAGAACCGCTTTCTCAAGCTGCTGGTAACGCAACTGAAGAATCAGGACCCGCTCAACCCGCTCGACAATGCTGCGGTGACCACGCAGATCTCGCAGATCAGTACGGTGGCCGGTATCGAAAATCTGAACGCGACGATGCAGACCCTGTTGAGCGACTTCAACGACAGCCAGTCGATGCAGGCGGCGGGTCTGATTGGCAAGAGCGTTCTCGTTCCTGGTTCCCGGCTTGCTCTGAGCGACGGCGGAGCCGGTGGCGGTGCCAAAGCCAGTGGCGGTGCCAATCTTGCGGGCCCGGCTGACAAGGTGACGCTGACGATCCTCGATGCCGCCGGCAAGGTGGTGCAAAGTCAGAATCTGGGCGCGCGCGATGCCGGCAGCTTCAGCTTTACCTGGGACGGCAAGACCGATGCCGGAACGACCGCGCCGCCAGGCAACTACAGTTTCACGATCGCTGCCGTGCGTGGCAGCGAAACTGTGGCCACAGAAGCGATGCATTTGGGCACAGTTTCTGCCTTGGTCAGAGACAAGGGCGCCTTCCAGCTTGAACTCGCTGGACTGGGCAGAGTAGATTTCAACAAGGTGCAGCAGATTTTCTAGGAACAGGGGTCAACCATGAGTTTTCAACAGGGTTTGAGTGGTCTGAATGCTTCGGCCGCGTCGCTGAATGTGATTGGCAACAACGTCGCCAACGTCGCTACCGTCGGCTTCAAGAGGGCAGATGCGCACTTCTCGGATCTCTACGCGGCTTCGCTGGGTATCGGGTCCGGTTCGCAGATCGGTATCGGGGTCACGGTGTCGGCAATCCAGCAACAGTTCACCCAGGGTAATCTGACGACCACCAACAATCCCCTGGACCTGGCACTCAATGGTCCCGGCTATTTTCGCATGAGTCATGAAGGGGCAATCACCTATACTCGCAACGGCCAGTTTCACCTCGATAAGGAAGGTTACGTCATCAACGACAAGAACCTTCGTCTGACTGGCTATCCGGTTGCTGAGAATGGTGACATTTCCCCGACCAACCCGGTCGAGATACAGTTATCTGCCAGCCAGATTCCACCGCGGGCAACCAGCGATCCGCTGGCGGGAGACATCAGCGCGGCAATCAATCTCGACGCACTCGATTCGGTTCCCTTGGTGACCACCTTCGATCCCACCAATACGCAATCGTACAATTTCTCGACCGCCCTGAATGTTTTCGACACCCTCGGGGTGATGCACAACCTGAGCACGTACTACGTTCGCACGGCAACTCCCGGGACATGGGACATCTATGCAACGCTTGATGGGGTGCTGTCTGCGGATGCTGCTCCGGGGGGTCGGAGTCTGGTATTCGATACCTCGGGAATACTGACGAGCGTGGTACCAGCACCGGCTGCAGGAGACCCCTTGTTCTCCATTCCGATGCCGGAATGGGATCTGACGGACGGAGCCACCACACCTTGGTCACCGGGAAGCATCGATTACACCGATACCACCCAGTTCGGGAATGACTCGACAGTCGATCGCCTGATACAGGGAGGATATGCCGCTGGCAGTCTGGTGGGCGTGGGCGTCTCGAGTGACGGGATCCTGCAAGGTCGCTACAGCAACAGTCAGTCGCGCAACCTCGGGCAAGTCGTGCTTGCCAATTTCAGCGATCCCAATGGCCTGCTGAATCTGGGCAACAATGAATGGAGTGAGACTTCGACCTCCGGCCCGCCACTGCTCGGTGCGCCGGGGACAGGAACGCGCGCCGTGATCCAGTCGGCGACAGTGGAAGACTCGAACGTCGACCTCACCAAGGAACTGGTCGACATGATTTCAGCACAGCGCAACTATCAGGCCAATGCACAAACGATCAAGACCCAGGATCAGGTCATGCAGACCCTGGTGAACCTGCGCTAAGCGCGGTAGCGAAAGAAAGCGACAATAACCGATGGATCGACTGATCTACACCGCAATGAGTGGCGCCAAACAGGCTTTCCTGCAGCAAGCCGGCGTTGCGCAGAATTTGGCCAACGTTGCCACAGTCGGTTATCGGGCAATGGAGCACCGCTTCCGCGCTGCACAGGTTCTTGGTGCGGGCGCGCCAACGCGGGCATTCGCAGTCGATGCTTCGCTGGCCAATGTCTTTGAGCAGGGTCCGTTGACAGTCACCGGGCGGCCGCTCGACGTCGCTGTCAACGGCGCTGGCTGGATTGCCGTGCAGGGGGCTGATGGTCGCGAGGCCTATACGCGTGCCGGCAATCTCAGAACCGATGCCAACGGCGTGCTGCTGACCAGTTCCGGCTTCAACGTGCTCGGCGAGGGCGGGCCAATCTCGCTGCCACCGGACAACAACATCACGATTGCTCCGGACGGCACGGTATCGAGCATCCCGCGGATCGGCGCGGGAGCAATCAACAACGCGAGCGCGGTCGGTCGCATCAAGCTGGTCAACCCGCCAGAGAACGATCTGGTGCGCGGTGATGACGGACTCTTTCGCACCCGCAGCGGCGACGAAGCAGTTTCCGACGAGAACGTCAAGCTCGTCCCGGAGGCGCTTGAGGGCAGCAACGTCAATACGGTGGACGCAATGGTCCGAATGATCAGTCTGGCGCGCCAGTTCGAAATGCAGATCAAGATGTTGCAGACGGCGGACAGCAATGCGCGTGCGGCCACCCAGATTCTCACGATCAATGCCTGACAGGAAAACAGATGATCCGCTCGCTATGGACCGCCAGTACTGGCCTCAATGCCCAACAGGTGCAAATAGACATCATTGCCAATAACCTGGCAAACGTCAGCACCAACGGTTTCAAGCAGGCGCGTGGCATTTTCGCTGATCTCCTCTATCAGACCCTTCGTCAGCCGGGAGCCCAGTCGTCACAGACCACCCAGATTCCCGATGGTCTGCAGATCGGTCTCGGAACGACCCCAGTGTCCACGGGTCGCATCTTCACGCAGGGTTCGCTCCAGCAAACCGGCAACACCCTTGATCTGGCGATCGACGGCGCTGGCTTCTTTCAGGTCCTACTGCCGGATGGCACGACCGCCTATACGCGCGATGGCTCGTTCCAGAAAGACAATCAGGGGCAGATCGTGACGGCCAATGGCTATCCCTTGCAGCCCGCGATCACGATTCCGCAGAATGCCTTGACGATCACCATCGGGACCGATGGCGTGGTCAGCATCACGCAGCCGAATTCGGCAGCAACGGTACAGATCGGAACCATCCAGGTGGCAACTTTCATCAATAACGGGGGTTTGCAGAGCATCGGCGAAAATCTCTACCTGGAGACCGCATCGAGTGGTACTCCTACTCCCAATACGCCGGGAACCAATGGTTCCGGAGTGGTTCTGCAAAACTTCGTCGAGGCGTCAAACGTGAACGTAGCGCAGGAACTGGTGATGATGATCCAGACGCAGCGGGCCTACGAACTCAATTCAAAGGTGGTGTCGACTTCGGACGCGATGTTGGCGCGTCTGACCCAGTTGTAGAAGGCACATGATGGGTAAGGCATGGCTCGTGGTGAGGTCTCTGCTGACGCTAACCGGACTGCTGCTGGGAGCATGTACGACGGTGCCGCCAACCAATGTCCATCAACCCATGAGCGCACGCCCCGCGCAGCGGCCCGACGCACTCGCCGCCAGCCTCGTCGCGACTGGCAGCATTTACCAGGCCGGAACATCGCGAACCCTGTTCGAAGACCGGCGCGCTCGTTATGTCGGCGATACGATCACGGTGACGATTACCGAGAACACTTCGGCGGCCACCAAGTCGAACAGCAGTCTTTCCAAGACTGGCAGCATCAGCGCCTCGTCCGGACCAAACGTCAATCTGCCCGGCAAGTCGCTGATTGAACTCAAAGGCAGTAGCAGCAACACGGCTGCCGGCAAGGGTGAGGCCGCCGCCAACAATGTGTTTACCGGTACCATCACGGTGACGGTCATCGAAGTGCTGGCAAACGGCAACCTGCTTGTCTCCGGCGAAAAGCAGGTGGCGATTGGGCATGGGCAAGAGTACATCCGCCTGTCAGGGATCATCAACCCTTATTTCGTGAATGCCGCCAACACCATTGCATCGTCGCAAATTGCGGATGCACGCATCGAATACAAGGAAAGCGGCGGGATCAGTGAAGCTCAGGTCATGGGCTGGCTGGCGCGCTTCTTCCTGACCTTCATGCCTTTCTGAGGAACACCGCTGATGGCACGGATCATGGACAGGCAAGTCGGCAGGGGTCTGTGGCGCACTCTCATTCTGGCCGCCCTGGCGGGCATGTTGAGCGCCCCGGTCACCGCCGAGCGGATCAAGGATCTGGCTTCCGTACAGGGAGTGCGCAACAATCAGTTGATTGGCTATGGCCTGGTTGTGGGACTGGACGGGAGTGGTGACCAGACGACACAGACCCCCTTTACCACGCAAAGCATCATCAACATGCTGGCGCAACTCGGGACGACCTTGCCGACGACACAATCGCTGCAGCTCAAGAACGTCGCAGCAGTGATGGTGACCGCCAATCTGCCTCCCTTTGCAAGGGTCGGGCAGCAGATCGACATCACCGTGTCGTCGATGGGCAATGCCAAGAGTCTTCGCGGCGGAACGTTGCTGATGACGCCGCTGAAAGGCGCAGACGGTCAGATCTACGCACAGGCACAAGGCAATTTGCTGGTGGCCGGTGCGGGAGCCGCAGCAGCCGGCAGTAAGGTGGTGGTCAATCATCTGCTTGCCGGGCGAGTGGTAGGTGGCGCCACCGTCGAACGTGAGGTGCCGACGGCACTCGGTCAGGGTCCATTCGTTCATTACGAAATGGCAACGACCGACTTCGGCACCACCCAGCGAGTGGTCGAAGTCATCAACCGCGAGATTGGCCCAGGTACGGCGCAGGCGGTGGACGGCCGCCTGATTCGCGTGCTTGCACCCGAGGAAGCGAATAGCCGGGTGGCTTTTCTGGGGCGAGTCGAGGCCCTTGAAGTACGGCCGACCCAAACCGTTGCCAAGGTGATCATCAATCCCCGGACCGGTTCGGTGGTCATGAACCAGAAGGTAACCATCGATTCCTGCGCGGTGGCACATGGTAATCTGTCGGTGGTCGTCAACAGCGAACAGAAGGTCAGCCAGCCCAACGCGCTAGCCGGCGGGCAGACAGTGACCACGACGCAGAGTGAGATCGAGATCAAACAGGGAGGCGGTTCGTTGATCCAGTTGAAAGCCGGCGTCAGTCTTGCCGAGGTGGTCAAGGCAATCAATGCGCTGGGCGCCGGTCCGCAGGATCTGTTGTCCATTCTGCAGTCGATGAAAGCCGCGGGCGCGCTGCGCGCCGACCTCGAAATCATCTGAACCCATGTCGAGCAGACCACCAAGAGGAGCCCTTCACGGATGAATACCGCCAATCTCGGGGTCAATCGTCTGGCAATCGATCCAGCTCTGGGCGGCGATCTGCGCGCCAGACTCAAGGCGGACCCGCAAGCCGGCGTGCGGCAGGCCGCGCGACAGTTTGAAGGCATGCTGCTGCACCTGATGTTGAAAAGCATGCGCGATGCCAATGCCGCTGGCGGTTTGCTGGACAGCGATCAGAGCCGTTTTTTCACGGCCATGGGCGACCAGCAAATGGCGCAGGATCTCGCCTCGCAAGCGCCGCTCGGTTTCGCCGCAATGATCGAAAAGCAATTGGCGCGGCAGATGACTCCCAGCGCTGTGGCTGCGGCAACCTCGCCCCTCGACCTGTTGCCGCAGTCGCTACCTGCGCAGATCACCGCGAGTACGGCGACCATCCGGACCGTGACCGGTGCCCAGCGCAGCACTGCCGCGTCCCCCGCGGCGAAGAGCGGCGCGGTGAGCACGGCCGGCACGTCACCCGATGCGCGAGCCTTTGTCGATCGCGTTTGGCCGCAGGCTGTCGAGGCGGCCGCAATGACCGGGGTGCCCGCGCACTTTCTGGTGGCCCAGTCAGCACTGGAAAGCGGCTGGGGGAAACGTGAGATCAAGGCCGCCGATGGTTCGCCAAGCTTCAATCTGTTCGGGATCAAGGCCGGGCGGAGCTGGTCGGGACCAACCGTCGAAGTGCAGACCACCGAGTTCGTCAACGGGGAAGCCCAATCGGTACGCGCCAGGTTCCGCGTCTATGGTTCGTATGCCGAGGCCTTTCGCGACTACGCAAAAGTCCTGAGCAGTAACCCTCGTTTTGCAAAGGTCATTGGGCAGCAGGATGGCGCGCAGTTTGCGCGTTCCTTGCAGCAGGCGGGCTATGCCACTGACCCGATGTACGCCGACAAGCTGGCTCGCATCATCAATGGGGCAACGCTCCGACAGGCGCTAAGCGCTTAATGGCCTGAGCAATTTCGCGTCGGGACTAAATTTATCGCAGCAGGTGCCGTCTACAGATTGTAGTCATAGAGGACTCATGCCATGGGCTCAGGAATCATCGGTACCGCTCTCAGCGGTCTGCAGGCCGCTCAATTCGGACTGCAGACTACCGAACACAATATCGCCAATGCCAACACCCCGGGCTTTTCGCGGCAGCGGACGATCCAGGCTAGCAATTTTGCGCAGCAGACGGGTAGCGGCTTTTTCGGGCATGGTACGCATGTGGTGACCGTCGAACGCATGTACAGCCACTTCCTGACCGACCAGGTCAATCGTTCGCAGAGCAGCATGAGTCAACTCGACAGCTATGCCGCTCAAATCAGCCAGATCAACAATCTGTTCGCCGATCCGAGCACCGGCTTGTCGCCAGCGTTGCAGGGATTCTTTTCGAGTGTTCAGGAGGTTGCGGCCAATCCTTCTCAATTGGCGAGCCGCCAAATCATGGTCTCTGCGGCACAGAC
Organism: Candidatus Accumulibacter cognatus; assembly: GCF_000584975.1. Classification (NCBI taxonomy): domain Bacteria; kingdom Pseudomonadati; phylum Pseudomonadota; class Betaproteobacteria; genus Candidatus Accumulibacter; species Candidatus Accumulibacter cognatus. The sequence goes on from NZ_JDST02000009.1 coordinate 30,204, forward strand.
GTTGAGTACTCGATATCAGTCGATGGGTGACCAACTCGCACAGATGTACGACGGAGTCAATGGCCAAATCGAGGCAACCGTCACCAGCATCAATGCCAACATCAAACAGATCGCACTGCTCAACCAGCAAATCTCGGTTGCCCAAGCCGCTACCGGCCAACCCGCCAACGATCTGCTGGATACCCGCGACCAGCTGGTTCTCGATCTGAACAAGATGGTCAAGGCAAAGATCACGACCAATAGCGACGGCAGTTACAATGTGTTCATCGGTAGTGGCCAGCAACTGGTCGCTGGCTCGATTACGATGGAGCTCGCGACATTGCGATCACCGAGCGATTCTTCCCGGCGAGTGGTTGGCCAGGAAAGCGTGACGGGTGTCCACGAGATTCCGGAGTCGCTGCTCAATGGCGGCTCGCTCGGCGGATTGCTGGCTTTCCGGAGCGAATCTCTCGATCAGGCGAGTAATGAACTGGGCCGCACCGCAATCTCGTTAGCACTGACCTTCAACGCGCAGAGTGCCCTTGGGCAGGACCTGCTCGGTCAGTCGCAGCTCTCTCCTGCGCCCAACAGTTTTACGCCGGATCTGTTTTTGGTGATGCCGCCGGAGGTCATTGCCAACACCAACAATCCGCCTGGCAGCCCGACTGTTAGCGCTTCTTTTGTCAGCCCGCCCCCGTTCAACGAAAACTTCTATACCGATCTGGGAAGCAGTGATTACCGCCTGAGCGCAGACGCGAGTGGTGTGACGCTGACGCGTCTTTCCGACAACAAACAATGGATCGGGGCTGATCTTGGAGAACTCAACACGAATCTGGCAAGTGATCCGCAGGGGTTTACACTGGATCCTTCTCCGACCCTGTTGGAAGGTTCAAGCTATCTGATTCAGCCAACCCGCGACGCTGCCCGTAAACTCTCGGTCAATCCGGCGGTTGTGGCGGACGCCAGCCTGATTACGGCTGCAGGGCCAATCCGCACTTCGACGGGTGCAACCAATACCGGATTGGCCAAGGTGTCGGCAGGCAGTGTCGGAACAGGCTATGTGGCGGCTTTGGCAGGGATGCCGATGTCGCTGGAGTACCAGGGCGGCAATCTGCAAAACTTTCCGGTGGGTGCGCAAGTGTCGATCAATGGCGCCGCTCCGGTGGTGATTGCTGCAACTACGGATGTCGTTCCTTACACGAGCGGGGCAACGATTGCTCTTCTCGACCCGCTGACGAGTACACCCGGCTTCAGTTTTACCATCACTGGCATACCCAACAATGGCGACACCTTTACAATTGCCAGGAATTCCGGTGCTATCACCGATGGGCGTAACGCGCTGGCTTTGGCGCAGCTCCAGACGCAGCATACGATGGCCGGGAAATCCTCCTCCTTCCAGGAAGCCTATGCGCAATTGGTCAGCCAGACTGGTAGCAAGACAAATCAGATACAGGTCAGTAGTGCGGCGCAGCAGGCCCTGCTGATCCAGGCCCAAGACAACCGCGAATCGCTCTCGGGGGTCAACCTCGACGAGGAAGCGGCCAATCTCATTCTTTATCAACAGGCCTATCAGGCCGCGGCCAAGGCTTTGCAAGTCAGTTCCAGTCTGTTCGACTTGATTCTGCAAATGTCGGCCTAAGGAGCGTTACATGCGTATCAGTACCAGTCAAGCCTACGGTTCTGGTTTGCGCGGCATCGAGCGTAGCCAGAATCAGCTCCTCAGGCTGCAGAATCAAATGTCCAGCGGGCGCCGCATGTTGACTTCGGCGGATGATCCCGTCGCCGCTGCCAGAGTGCTCACTGTTTCGCAGTCCAAGGACATCGACGTCCAATACGCAAAAAATCAGGGGGACGCGACCGCGCGACTTGGCCTGGTCGATAGCCAACTGGCCGCCTTGACAAATCTGCTGCAGAGCGTTCGTGAGCGGGTCATTCAGGCGGGCAATACGGTCCTGTCCGACAGCGATCGCCAGGCCATCGCCATTGATCTGGAGGCGAGCTTTGACGGCATGCTCGGGCTTGCCAATAGTCGCAGTGCCGACGGTGATTACCTGTTTTCAGGGTACCAGGGGGCAACGATCCCGTTTGCCGGCAGCGCAACCTCATCGGTTACTTACGCAGGTGATGATGGCCAGCGTCTGCTGCAGGTGACCTCAACTCAACAGATGCCAAGCAATGTGGCCGGCAGCGATTTGTTCATGAATATCCGGGAAGGCAATGGCACCTTTTCGACGGCAGCCACGGGCAATGGCGCTTTTCCCAACCAGGGTTCAGGGATTATTGAGCCGGGTTCGGTGCTCGATCTCCAGAAATGGCAAAGCGCCTTGAATTCCGGTTTTCCCTGGCAAGGAACGGAAAATTTCTCGCTACAGCTGCAGTTTTCCTCGGTGGCAGGCGTCAGTAGTTACCAGTTGTTCGATGCTTCGACACCAGACACGTCAGGTACGCCCCTACCTGCCAAGGCGGTCGGCCCGGTGCTGCCCTTTGTTTCAGGGCAAGCCATTCCGCTGGTCACCACCATTCCTGACGTTGACTTCGGCGCACAAGTGGTGATCAATGGGTTGCCTGCTGCCGGTGACACTTTCACGATCAAGCCGAGCGCCAACAAGAGCGTTTTTCAGACCATGCAGGAGATGATTGACCTGTTGCGCTCGCCGCTGCTGGCCTCGGCGACGACAAGAACGGACTTCTCCGGCCAATTGCAGGGGCACCTGACCAATCTTGATCAGGTGCTGGTCAATGTCAGCCGCGTGCACACCACCGTGGGTGGCTACCTGCAGGAACTGGACGGCCTGAGCAGCAACTCCGAAGCGCTGGATATTCAGTATGCGCAGACCCTGTCGGACCTTCAGGATCTGGATTATGCGAAGGCGATCACCGACTTCACGATGCAGCAGGTCAACCTGGAAGCTGCACAGAAGTCTTTTGTACAGATCAGCGGTCTGAACCTTTTCAAATATCTTTGATATCTCTGATCCACAAGGACATGGCCATGCGTTCGCCTGCAGGTTTCTTGCTGGTCATTCTGCTGAGTGGCTGTGGAAACGTCGATTGGTACTTGCGACCACGTCCAGACAGCAGCCATGTTTCTGACTATTCCTTCAAAGAGGCGCAGAATCCGATGCCGAGTGTGGCGCCACTCCGGGCCGCCGTCATTGCCGGAGCGGGGGCTTATTCGGTCAAAGAATATGCGGGCAATGCCGCTTATTTTGGACTGGCCGTTGCTGCTGCGGTTGCTGCCTATGCCATCTACGATCCTTTGGCACCCAACTGGACGATTGAGGAAAGGATTCTTGACGCCGATACCTACCGCCTTTCGATGCGCGCCAAGAGCTTTCGCACCGGTGGCGACGGAGAATCCGGATTGATTTTCAAGCGGCGGGCACTGCAGCTACAGCGCGAACGAGGCGTTCCCGCGTATCGTATCCTCGACTACTCGGAAGGGATCGATTCGAGTACGCCTTTCACGCACCGTTATGCAGAGGGCGTGATTCAGCTGGTTCGTGCCGATCCGCCTAAAACGCCTTAACGGTCATCACTATCCCCGTCGCAAGCAAGTATCGAGCCCGCGCTCGACTCGCCGCCCGACTACCAGGAACGTACCCTGCCGGTATCGAGGTGCACAAACTCATCATACGGATAGAAGCCGACTCCGCCGGCACCCTGGGATATTGCGGCGTCGCGCAGATCGACCAGGGGCACACCGGCAATGCGCAGATCGATGGCCTTGCCCTGCATGTGCAGGCTCTGCTTCGCCACGCCACCGCCACCGGTGCGGCGTAACCTGGCGTTGGTCTGGGCGCAACGGTAGCCGGAAATGATCTGGAAGGGCTGCTCGCAGCCCAGTTCCTGGCGAAGCTGGAAAAGCAGGTCAAACAATTGCGGGTCGATACTGCCGACTTCCCCCGAGTAATGGTCACGCAGAAACCAGTCGAGACGCTGCAGCCCCTCGGGAAGATAGCGGTCGCCGAGGGCGAATACGACCGAGAGGCGTTCGCCGGTATGGGTGTGATCGAATTCGAGGCTGCGCGCAGTCGGCAGGGCCGCCAGTACAGGCTTTGCCAGTGGCAGGACGGCGCCGGCGACAACCAGTCGGGCGGCGTCAGCGAGAAACAGGCGGCGTGAACAGGGCTTTAACATGACTGCTCCATGAAACGGCTAATAAGTTGATTCTGCTGGAATGTTGGCGGGGTAGGAAACCCGTACGGCGAGCGATCGCTGACGCAGGGCAGCATCGAGAAGCGGGTCCTGCCGGTAGATGTCGGGAAAAAAATACACGCGCCCGTCCCGGACGGCTGCCGTGTGATAAGCGATGACCACCGGCAGGGCCTCCTGCAAGCGAATGGTCGTGGATTTGCCTTTGCGCATTGCTTACACGATGCGCGCTTCACTCCATTCGGGCGCATCGGCGAGAACGAATTTCGCCAGTTCCACCGGCGCCTCGACGCGAATGCAGCCGTGACTGAAGTCGCGCCGGTTGCGTTTGAAAAGTTGTGCTGTCGGGGTGTGGTGAAGATAAATGTTGTCCTTGTTGGGAAATACGAACTTGATGTTGCCAAGAGCGTTACCTGCCCCAGGCTTCTGGCGGATGCGCATCTGGCCACGCTGCACTGCATCGAGACTGGCGCTGTCCAGACCGACGATGACGCGACCGTCGCTACCGACGAATTCGAAGCCCTGTCGATCGAAATAACCGGGGTCGCGGCGCAGCCTGGGCAAGGTTTCGCTCCTGGCGATCGATGGCGGAACATTCCAGTAGGGGCTGAACTCGACGAAGCGCATGTCGGCATCAAAAAGCGGTGTCGGGGTTTTGCCTGTCGTGCCTACAATGACTTTCATCGTCGTCTTGATCTCGATTCTGCCGTCTCTGACCTGGTAGGCACGCAGCATGAATTCCGGAACGTTGACCACGACTACACGCGGTGCTGGCAGGAACGGGGTCCAGCGCAGCCGTTCGAGCGCCAGTTCGAGCTGCCGGGCGCGGCTTGCGGGTGGCACATTGAGTAATGCAAAGGTATCTTTTCCGAGCACACCGTTGGGCACCATGCCATGCCGCTCCTGAAATATCTGGATACCTTCGACAATGGTGCCCTCGTAACGTCCTGGCGGTGCAGCATCGGTGCGCAGGTCGCCGAGTAATTCGAGTCGCTGCCACAGTGCTGCAATACCCGCATATTTTTCACCTGGTTTCAGGTGGCCGTTGGGTAGCGGCGGTAGGTCCTGTTGCCAGGCGGGGTGACCCGCCAGTTCGCGGTAATGGGCAAGCGCCTCCTGCAAACTGCCGTACTGTGGCAGGGCGGGAGCCACGCGGCGGACGGTTTGGGCAAGGCGGTCATCGGTGATCGCCGAGGTCAGCAACAAATCGGCGTCGAATGCACCGGCGGCCTGACGGTAGTTTGCACCAAGCTGATGCGGATCGACTCGCCCGAAGTGCAGGTCGTTGAGATAGCGCCGCATCGCCGAAGTCAAGGCAAGATCGATCCTGGTGACCTGGTCTTCCGCAAGTGCCATGACGTTGACGGCATTTTCAATGGCCTTTTGCAGCCCCTCGGCGTTGTAGTCCTGTGCCTCCAGTCCGTCTGCAGCAGCCTGAGCAAGGAGGTCAACGGCCTGTCGGGCGGCAAGTGTTGGGCGTTCCGTAGCAAACCATAACAGTGCTTCAGTCGCGGAAGAGTAGTAGCTGGCGATCGTCAGACCGAGGGCCAGGCAGATTGCCGGAAAATACCGGCCTCGGCAGCGCCAGGCAGGTGTTGCGGGGAGCAGCAGCGAGCAGGAAGACATGAGCAAGCGGAGCATGTTGCGGACTGCGCATTATCCACCATCAACGAAACATTCAGGAGATCGCACGCATATTCGCCTCCCCCGTCGTCAGTCTGGCAGCACTCAGACGGCTGTACTCCCTGGCTTGAGCACCTGCAATTTCACTCGGGCCGTGATTGCTGAGGCGTATAATCAAATCGGGAAGCTGGTCAGGCAGCCGCTGGGCAAGAGGTGCAAACCTGGCGCCGAGAGGAAAGTCCGGGCTCCGTAGAGCAGGATGCCGGTTAACGACCGGGCACCGTGAGGTGACGGAAAGTGCCACAGAAATCAAACCGCCGATGTTCCCGAGTATGGGGGCAGGCAAGGGTGAAACGGCGAGGTAAGAGCTCACCGCGGCCGTGGTAACACGGACGGCACGGCAAACCCCATCTGGAGCAAGGCCAAATAGGGAAGCATGGGCGTGGCTCGCGCTGCTTCCGGGTAGGCTGCTTGAGCGTGCTGGTAACAGTACGCCTAGAGGAATGGCTGCCCACGACAGAACCCGGCTTATCGACTGGCTTCCCACCCCCTTCATTCCTGCATGGCGGACAGCGATTGCTGCACGTAACTCCAGCGCTCCCTCTAATGACGCATCACTGCCGGATGTTCGCATTCAACTCGCCATTTGTGCGAACACTTAGGAGGCAATCTTAATAATTTACTTTAAGTGTGATGATTGCCCCTTTGTTTTATCGCGAGTAATCTCCTTTCTAACTACCTCAAAAGTCGCTCATAAGTCATTGTAGCCATTGAGAAAAGCGAAGCAGTACCTCTTGCTTTAGGCGAGCCCTTAACTTAAAGTGGGAGTAAGTGGCGAAAAGTGGGAAAATGTTGGTTTTAACGGGCGGACAGCAAGGGCTGGTTGGATGTTCCAGGGTGCGGCAGCATTGAGTCTTGATGCCAAGAGCAGGCTCGCCATTCCGGCGCGTCACCGGGAAGCGCTTGCGTCTGCTGCCAATGGCAGACTGATCCTGACCGCCCACCCGCATCGCTGCCTGCTGCTCTATCCCGAACCGGCCTGGGAACCGATTCGCGACAAGGTGCTTGAAGCTTCGAGTTTCAATCGACAGGCCGCAGCCATCAAGCGTCTGTTGGTTGGTAATGCCCGTGAAGAATGTATGGATGCTGCTGGTCGTTTATTGATCGCGCCTGAACTGCGCCAGTTTGCTCAACTCGAGAAACAGGTCTGGCTCGTTGGCCAGGGGAGCCATTTCGAAATCTGGTCGGACGTGGGCTGGCAGCAGCAACAGGAGGCCGTCTTCGCTCTTGGCGAACAGTTCCTGCCTCCCGGTCTCGAAGATCTGGCGCTGTGAGCACGTCGCTTCGGCATCAAACCGTTTTGCTGCGGGAAGCGGTTGAAGCACTGGAGATCAAGCCTGCAGGCACCTACGTCGACGGCACCTTCGGTGGTGGTGGCCATACGCGGGCGATTCTCGAACAGCTGGGTCCACATGGACGACTGCTTGCACTCGACCGTGATCCGCAGGCGGTGGCGCTGGCCCACGCTATCCAGGACCGGCGTTTGCTCGTCATGCATCACTGTTTCGCCGATCTGGTCAGTGCCACGCGGAAGGCAGGGGTTGCAGCAGAAGAGGGCATCGATGGTGTGCTTCTCGATATTGGAGTCTCATCGCCGCAACTCGATGAGGGTGCTCGCGGTTTCAGTTTTCGCTATGACGCGCCGCTCGATATGCGGATGGATACGACACAAGGCGAGACCGCCGCACAGTGGCTACTGCGGGCCGGGGTGCAGGAGATCACGGAGGTCATAAGGAATTATGGTGAAGAACGGTTTGCTTTCCAGATTGCAAAGAAGATTGTGGCTGCTCGGGGAGAGCGGCCGCTTACAACCACGGGGGAGCTTGCCGCCCTTGTACGCGCGACCGTGTGGCCCCGCGAGCCCGGGCAGGACGCGGCGACGCGTACCTTTCAAGCTCTACGGATTCATATCAATCAAGAGCTCCAACAGCTCGCGCTAGTGCTGCCTGAGGCCATGACCGTCTTGAAACAAGGAGGCCGCCTGGTAGTGATCAGTTTTCACTCACTCGAAGACCGGATCGTCAAGCACTTCATGCGTGACCAAGCGGCACCCGACCGCTTGCCCAGGAAATTGCCCTTGCGTGCCGCTGAACTGCCGCAGCCGGAACTGCGCCTGGTTGGCAAACCGCGGAGGGCGAGTGCGGCGGAAGTTGCTGCGAATCCACGGGCGCGTAGCGCGGTGATGCGCGTCGCCGAGAAACTGGCCAGGGCCAGAGAGGCTGCCTGAAATGGTCCGCCTGAATATTTTCCTGTTGCTGGCAGTGGTGATCTGCAGCCTAGCCGTGGTGACTTCACAGCACAAGGCCCGCAAGATTTTTCAGGCGCTGGAGGCCGAGCAGGAGCACGCCCGGCAACTCGAGGTCGAGTTCGGGCAGTTGCAACTGGAACTCTCGACTTGGGGAACGGCGCCACGGATCGAAAAAATTGCTCGCGAAAAGCTGAAGATGCGTGCGCCGGAAACGGGCCACGTGATTACCGCGACCCCCACCGGAGGCTTACCGCAATGATGCGTTTCAAAGGTCAAGTGGCGCACAAGTTCGCCGAATGCCCATTGTTGCAGATGCGCCTGCCACCTTGGCGCTCGCGCCTGATGGCCCTGCTGATCCTGGGTTCGTTTGGTGTGCTGATCGGGCGAGCGTTCTATCTGCAGACCCTGAACACCGATTTTCTGCAGGAAAAGGGAGAATCTCGCTACCGGCGCGATATCGAAATCAGTGCTTCTCGCGGGCGGATTGCCGATCGGCACGGGGACGTCCTGGCCATTTCGACGCCGATGAAGTCGATCTGGGCGATCCCTCCAGCAACGACGCTGACACCTGTGCAGGCGAGGCAATTGGCGGCTCTGCTGGAGACCGATGTCAAGCAACTGACCCAAAAACTGAACACCGACAAGACCTTCGTTTTTCTTCGCCGTCAGATCCCACCGGCCGTGGCCGACCAGGTGGCAGCGCTCAAGTTGCCTGGCATCGGCCAGGACAAAGAGTACCGCCGTTTCTATCCGACTGGTGAAATGACCGCCCACATGGTCGGCTTCACCGGCGTTGACGACAAGGGGCTCGAAGGCGTTGAACTGGCGTTTCATCGGCAATTGCTGGGACAGCCCGGTAGCCGTAGCGTCATCAAGGATCGCCGCGGCCAGATCGTCGAGGACGTCGGCTCGATCAAACCGCCACAGGATGGCAAGGAAATTCGTCTAGCACTCGATTCGAAGATTCAGTATCTGGCCTACAGCCATCTGAAGCAGGCGATTGCCGACAATAACGCCAAGGCCGGCGGCGTCGTCGTGCTCGATGTCAGGACAGGTGAGATCCTCGCTTTGGCCAACTGGCCTACCTATAACCCGAACAATCGAGAAGGTCTGTCCGGTAGCCAGTTGCGCAATCGTGCGGTGACCGATACCTTCGAGCCTGGTTCGACACTCAAGCCTTTCACTATCGCCTTGGGAATTGAGGCGGGCAAGGTCCGTTCCGATACGATCATCAACTGTGCACCAGGACGCCTGACCATTGGCAATGCAACGATTTCCGATGCGCATCCCCACGGTGCGCTGAGTGTCGCCGAAGTCATACAGAAATCCTCCAACGTCGGTGCTGCCAAGATTGCGGCCATGCTGCCGCCGCAGAAAATGTGGCAGATGTTCGATGATGTCGGTTTTGGTCAGGTGCCACGCCTGGGCTTTCCTGGCGAAGTGAGTGGCCGGGTGCGTCCATGGAAGAACTGGCGGCCAATCGAACAGGCAACGATGGCTTATGGGCATGGCATTTCGGTGTCCCTGATCCAGCTGGCACGCGCTTATACGGCTTTTGCGCGCGACGGTGATGTGCTGCCACTCTCGCTGACCCAGGTTGAGTCGTCTACGCCCAGCGGCGTGTCCGTATTCAGCCCCAAGACCGCCCGTGAAGTCCGCAGTATGCTCGAAATGGCCGTCCTGCCAGGCGGAACGGCGCCCAAGGCGCAGATTCCCGGCTATCGCGTGGCCGGCAAAACGGGCACTGCGCACAAGCTCGTAGGAGGGCGCTATGCGAACAAGTACGTCTCGTCTTTCGTCGGCCTTGCCCCGGCGTCTGATCCACGATTGATTGTCGCGGTGATGATCGATGAGCCTAGCGCCGGCAAACACTATGGCGGTGATGTCGCAGCACCGGTGTTTGCCACAGTAATGGGCAGTTCCTTGCGAACGCTCGGCATTACGCCGGACGTACCACTGGTCGTCGCGCAAAGCCCGAAAGCGCCGACACCCAAGGCCAGGCTGTGAGCACACAGGCGACTCTCACACACAGGGACGAGGCCAGCGCAAGCTTGGCGCGGCTGGCAACGCTCGGCGTCGTACCGGATCGTGTCACGGATAACAGCCGTCAGGTTCTTCCCGGCGACCTGTTTCTGGCCTATCCCGGCGATCTTGCCGACGGCCGCCGTTACATCGCCGAGGCCATCGCCAACGGCGCTGCTGCGGTCTTCTGGGAGGCGACGACCACCGGCACGGCTAATTTTGTCTGGAACAGCGCCTGGCGGATTGCCAATCTGCCGATCATCGGGCTGCGCGCGCTTTGCGGACCGCTGGCGCATGCCATCTACGGGCATCCGAGTGAGCGCCTGTCACTGCTTGCGGTCACCGGCACCAACGGCAAAACCAGCGTCACCCAGTGGATCGGCGCCAGCCACCCGCGCCGCTGCGCGATCATCGGCACGCTGGGTGCGGGTTTGCCCGGTGAACTGGTCGAGACCGGTTTCACGACACCCGAAGCGACCACGCTGATGCGCTGCCTGGCCGATTATGCCGATGCTGGAGCGCAAGCCTGCGCGCTCGAAGCGAGTTCGATCGGCATTGCCGAAGGACGTCTCGACGGTGCCCGTGTTGACGTCGCGGTGTTCACCAATCTGACGCGCGATCACCTCGACTACCATGGCACGATGGCGGACTACGCAGAGTCCAAGGCCAGATTGTTCACCTGGCCGCGCCTGCGTCTGGCGGTCAGCAATCTTGACGATCCCTACGGGCGTGAACTGGCCGCGCTGAGTACGGCGACCAAGGTGGTTGGCTACACCCAACAGGACCTGCCCTACGACCGGCAGGGAACGATCCGCGCCGAGAACGTCGAAGAAACCATCGACGGTCTTCGTTTCCGGCTTTGCACCCCAAGCGGTCGCGCCCTGGTCGAGACCGGCCTGCTCGGCCGTTATAACGTCTCCAACCTGCTCGCCGTGGCGGCGGTGTTGCTTGACGCTGGCCTGACTCCGCAAGCGGTCGCCGAGCGTCTTGCCTCCCTGAAATCGCCGGCTGGTCGTCTCGAGAAGATTGGCAGTGGCAACGAACCCTTGGTCATCGTCGATTACGCCCATACCCCGGATGCCCTGAAAAGCGCCTTGCTCGCGCTCCGTCCGATGGCCATTGCCCGAGGTGCTGGTCTGACCGTCATTTTCGGCTGTGGTGGTGATCGGGATCGCGGCAAGCGGTCGTTGATGGGAGAAGTTGCTGTCCGCCATGCCGACCGCGTGGTGCTGACCAGTGACAATCCGCGCGCTGAGGATCCACAGGCCATTCTTGACGATATCCGCGTCGCTGCCACCGGTGCTGAAATCATCGCCGATCGCGCCGAGTCGATTCGCCGCACCATTCTCCTGGCTCATCCGGCCGAGGTGGTGTTGATTGCCGGCAAGGGACACGAGTCCTATCAGGAGATCGCTGGTGTGCGCCGGCCGTTTTCGGATGCTGCAGAGGCGCATGCTGCCCTCGCTGCTCGCCGGGAGATGGCACGATGATGGATCTCCTCGCTGCGGCACGTGCCACGGCTGCCAGACTGATCGGCGACAACGTGACCTTCTGCGGTGTATCGACCGACAGCCGTAGCATTGCTGCCGGCGAGCTTTTCGTTGCGCTGCGCGGCGAGAACTTCGATGGTCACGAATACGTGGCGGCAGCCCAGATGCGTGGCGCGGTCGCCGCGGTCGTTGCTGCAGACGCGGGCGAGAACTTGCGTGCGCTGGGTTTGCCACTGTTGCAGGTGACCGAGACCCGGCTATCGCTAGGTGCCCTGGCGGCCGATTGGCGGAGTCGTTTCAAACTGCCGCTGCTCGCCGTAACCGGCAGCAATGGCAAGAGCACAACCAAGGAGATGATTGCCAGCATCCTCAAGGTGGCTTTTGCCGAGGCAGTATTGTCTACGCAGGGTAATTACAACAACGACATCGGCCTGCCCTTGACACTGCTCAGGCTAAACTCCACCCATCGCGCGGCGATCATCGAGATGGGCATGAATCATCCCGGTGAAATCGCTTATCTGGCGGGCATCGCCCGTCCCACGGTTGCCTTGGTGACCAATGCCCAGCGCGCCCATCTTGCCGGAATGGGCTCGCTGGAGGCGATAGCCAGCGAAAAGGGCAGTATCTACAGTGGTCTTGATGAAAATGGCATTGCCGTCTTCAATGCCGACGACCTTTGGGCCGATTTGTGGCGTGCCCAGAGTCGTGGGCTCGGAGTGATGACTTTCGGCTTTGAGCAGGCGGCTGATGTGACTGGCACATCCACCCTGCATGGTCTCGAAAATCGCCTCAACGTCTGCGCTCCGCAGGGTCGGTTCGAAGTCCTGCTAGCGCTGCCGGGCCAGCACAATGCGCGCAATGCCCTCGCTGCGGCCACGGCCTGTCTGGCGGCCGGCGTCTCGCTGGAAGCAGTACAGGCCGGACTGACCAACTTCCGCGGCCTCAAGGGACGGCTGCAGCGACGCCTTGCCCTGCATGACTCGGTGCTGCTCGACGATACCTATAACGCCAACCCCGACTCAGTGCGCGCGGGCATCGACGTACTTGCGACGACGATCGGCAAAAAGGTGCTGGTGCTCGGCGACATGGGCGAAATCGGCGAGATGAGCGCCCAGTTTCACGACGAAATCGGCGGTTACGCCAAGAGCCAGGGAATCGATCGCCTGCTCGCGTTGGGTGAAGCCAGCGCCCTTGCTGCCCATAACTTTGGCTCTGGTGGAGAGCACTACACGCATGTCGACCAACTGGTCGAAGCCTTGACTGCCGAACTCACCCCGGAGACCACCATCCTCGTCAAGGGATCGCGTTTCATGCGCATGGAACGGGTGGCCAATGCCATCAGCGTTCCGGCGCCCGAGGGGGGCGAGTAATGCTGTTGGTGTTGACGCAATGGTTGGCACAGGACGTGCGGGCCTTCAATGTGTTCGGGTATATCACCCTGCGCACGGTGCTGTCTGCAATGACCGCGCTGATCATTTCCTTCATTGCCGGACCACGCTTGATCCGCTGGCTGGCCGCCAAGAAGATCGGCCAGGCGGTGCGGCGCGATGGCCCGGAAACTCATCTGATCAAGTCCGGCACACCGACCATGGGCGGAGCTCTGATTTTGATTGCCATTGTCATCACCACGCTGCTGTGGGGCGACCTCAGTAATCGTTACGTGTGGGTGGTGCTGATCGTGACCGTTGGCTTCGGTGGCATCGGCTGGTACGACGACTGGCAAAAAGTAGTGCATCGCAATCCGCGAGGCCTGCCGGCACGCTGGAAGTATGTCTGGCAGTCGGCTATCGGTCTGGTAGTAGCGCTCTATCTCGGCCTGACGGCCAGCGGGCCGGCACAGCTCGAGCTGATCGTTCCCTTCTTCAAGACCGTTTCCTATCCACTCGGTATCTTCGGCTTCATTGTCCTCAGTTACCTGGTCGTCGTCGGCACCAGCAATGCCGTTAACCTGACCGATGGTCTCGATGGCCTGGCGATCATGCCGACTGTAATGATCGCCAACGCCCTGGCCATCTTCGCCTACGTTGCCGGTAACGCCGTCTATGCCAAGTACCTGTTCCTGCCGTACATCCCGGGCGCGGGTGAACTGGCGATCTTCCTTGGAGCGATGGCGGGTGCCGGACTTGGTTTCCTGTGGTTCAACGCTTACCCGGCGGAAGTGTTCATGGGAGATGTCGGCGCCCTGGCACTGGGTGCAGCGCTCGGTACTGTGGCCATCATCGTCCGCCAGGAGATCGTGCTGGCGATCATGGGGGGCATATTTGTGGCCGAAACGCTATCGGTGGCTGCCCAGGTTCTCTACTACAGATGGAGCGGAGGTCGGCGGATTTTCCGCATGGCGCCGCTGCACCACCATTTCGAACTCGGTGGCTGGAAAGAGACGCAGGTGGTCGTCCGCTTCTGGATCATCACCATCATGCTGGTGCTGGTCGGCTTGTCGACTCTGAAGCTGCGCTGACATGGACCTTCGGGGAAAGCGAACACTCGTCGTCGGCCTCGGCGAAAGCGGATTGGCCATGGCCAGGTGGCTGGCACGACAAGGGGCCGTGGTGCGCGTTGCCGATAGTCGCGAGACTTCACCGCGAACCGCTGCCCTGCGAACGGCCGTGCCCGAGGCAACCTTGTTTGCCGGCCAGTTTGCGCCGGCAGCCTTTGCCGGGGTTGAGCTGATCGCCATTTCTCCCGGTGTTTCGAGGCAGGAACCACTGGTTCAAAAAGCGGTGGCGCTTGGCGTTCCGGTGGTTTCCGAAATCGAACTGTTTGCCTGCGGCCTGCGCCAGTGGTCGCCACAGGCGCAGGTGATTGCGATTACCGGCAGCAATGGCAAGACCACCACCACCGCACTGACCGGTGCCTTGTGCCGTGCCGCTGGTCGCAGCACGGCGGTTGCCGGCAACATTGGCCCGGCGGCACTGGACGCTTTGATGCATGCGATTGACCATAACGAGCCGCCGGTCGTCTGGGTGCTCGAGCTATCGAGTTTTCAGCTTGAAGCGACACAGACGCTGGCGGCGGCGGCGGCAACCCTGCTCAACATCAGCGAGGATCATCTCGACCGCTACAACGGTCTCGACGATTACGCCAACAGCAAGATGCGCATCTTCCAGGGCGGCGGCGTCATGGTCCTGAATCGCGACGATGCGCGCAGCCTGGCGGCAGCCAGCGACGAGCGCGAGGTCGTGACCTTCGGTCTCAATCCGCCCACGCGCCGCTCCGACTATGGGCTTGTGGATGCCTGCATCGTGCGCGGCGGCGAGCAACTCGTCAAGCTTGCCGACCTAAAACTCGTTGGGCGCCATAATGCAGCCAATGCGATGGCCGCACTGGCCTTGTGCGCAGCGATCGGTATCGAGCCGCGCTCGGTGTTGCCGGCGCTGAAGGCTTTCGGTGGCCTTTCACATCGCGTTGAGTGGGTTGCCGAAATCAATGGGGTCAGCTATTTCGACGATTCGAAAGGAACCAATGTCGGTGCAACGCTGGCGGCAATTCAGGGCCTGGGTCGCTCGCTGGCGATTATCCTGGGCGGCGACGGCAAGGGCCAGGACTTTTCGCCCCTGAAGACCGCCATCGACCAGCATGCGCGCGCCGCGGCCCTGATCGGACGCGATGCGCCGGCCATCGCTGCCGCTCTGCAGGATTGCCGGGTCCCCTGGCAATATTGCACCGACATGGCAGCAGCAGTCCGCTGGTGCGCCACGCATACGCAAATTGGTGATGCCGTGCTGCTTTCTCCGGCTTGCGCCAGCATGGACATGTATCGTGATTACGCGCATCGCGCTGAAGCATTCATTGCCGCTGTGCGGGCCATCGAAAAGGAGGCTGCCTGATGTTGGGAACTCTGGGCTCGCCGCGCCGCCTGCCGTCAGAAATCGACCTGGCGCTGCTGTGGAGCACCTTGATGCTGTTGGTGATCGGCATGGTCATGGTCTATTCGGCATCGATGGCGACGGCCGAGGCCGGCCGCCAGACCGGCAATCAACCAGCCTATTTCCTGGTGCGACATGCTGCTTTTCTGATCATCGCGCTGGTCGCCGCCGCTATCACCTTCCAGATCCGGCTATCGACCTGGCAACGCTGGTCGCCGTGGCTCTTTGTGGCCGGCTTTGTGTTGCTGGCGCTGGTGCTGATTCCGGGGATTGGCCGTGAGGTCAATGGAGCACGCCGCTGGCTTCCGCTCGGGATCGTCAATCTGCAGCCGTCCGAATTGATGAAGCTGTTTGCGGTCCTTTACGCAGCTGACTACACCGCGCGTAAGATGCCGCACATGCATGACCTGAAGAGGGCCTTCCTGCCCTTGGCCTGTGCGATGGTCGCGGTAGGCATCCTGCTGCTCAAAGAACCTGACTTTGGGGCCTTTGTGGTGGTCATTTCGATTGCCATGGGGATTCTTTTCCTCGGGGGGATGCGGGCACGCCTGTTCGTGGTCCTGATCCTCGTGCTGGCCGCCGCTTTTGCCGCACTGATCATTTTTTCACCTTACCGACGTGATCGCATATTTGGTTTCATGGATCCATGGGCGGACGCCTTTGGGCGAGGCTACCAGCTATCGCATGCCCTGATCGCCTTCGGACGGGGCGAACTGTTCGGTGTCGGCCTCGGCGCGAGCGTCGAGAAGCTGTTCTATCTGCCCGAGGCACACACCGATTTTCTGCTCGCGGTGATTGCCGAAGAACTCGGCTTTGTTGGCGTGTTGGTAGTCATTCTCTTGTTCGGCCTGCTGATCCAGCGCGCTTTCGTGATCGGTCGTCAGGCTGTAGCCCTTGAGCGCCTGTATTCCGCCCTGGTGGCACAGGGAATTGGTGTCTGGCTGGGCGTGCAGAGTTTCATCAACATGGGGGTAAACATGGGCCTGCTGCCGACCAAGGGGCTGACACTGCCCTTGATGAGTTTCGGCGGCTCGGGCATTCTGGCCAACTGCGTGGCGCTGGCGGTCCTATTGCGAATCGATTGGGAAAATCGCCAGTTGATGCGCGGAGCGAAAGTATGAGTGCGCGTAGCCTGTTCGTCTCGACTTTGGCGGCTCCCCCTCCCAGCGGATTTCCGGCATGAACAGAACCTTGCTGGTCATGGCGGGAGGAACTGGCGGACACGTCTTTCCGGCGCTGGCCGTGGCCGATCTACTCAAGAGCCGGGACTGGCGCGTCGTCTGGATGGGAGCGCCGGATGGCATGGAAGCTCGACTCGTTCCCGGGCATGGCTACGAGATGGCCTGGGTGCGGTTTGCCGCGTTGCGCGGCAAGGGCTTGCTGCGGAAACTGCAGCTGCCATTCCATTTGTTGACCGCCTGCTGGCAGGCACGGCGCGAGATTCGCAGGGTCAGACCGGATGTGATTCTCGGGATGGGCGGTTACGTCAGCTTTCCCGGTGGCCTGATGGCAGCTTTGCTTGGTCACCCGCTGATCATTCATGAACAAAACTCGATCGCCGGCCTGGCCAACCGGGTGCTCGCCAGATTTGCCAGGCGGGTCGCCTGCGGTTTTCCAAATGCGTTGCCGCGTGGCGTCTGGGTCGGCAATCCGCTGCGTCCGGAGATGAATCGTCTGCCTGCGCCGGCACAGCGTCTTGCCGGTCGCGAATCACCGGTGCACTTACTGGTTCTCGGCGGCAGCCAGGGAGCCGTTGCGCTGAATGAAATCGTGCCCCAAGGCTTGGCCCTGATCGATGCCGACCAACGGCCCTTGGTGGTGCATCAGGCTGGAGAGAAGCATCTGGCACAATTACGGGAGAATTACGTCGCCGTTTCGGTCCAGGCACACTGTGTTGCCTTCATCGAAGACATGGCCGGAGCGTACGAGTGGGCTGACCTGGTGATCTGTCGCGCGGGTGCGCTGACCATTGCCGAACTGGCGGCTACCGGCGTGGCCAGTGTTCTGATCCCCTTTCCACACGCGGTGGACGATCATCAGACATGCAACGCGAACTTCCTGTCGCTGGCTGGTGCCGCCATCCTGCTGCCACAGGAGCAGATGACTCCGGAAGCGATCAGCGAGCTTTGCAAATATCCGCGCAGTCACCTCCAGGAAATGTCGGAAAGAGCACGTGAACTGGCTAAACCCGAGGCGACGGCGGAGCTTGCCCGGATGTGCGAGGAACTTGTCACATGAAACACAAGGTCAAGAATATCCACTTCATTGGGATCGGCGGCGCCGGTATGAGTGGTATTGCCGAAGTACTGGCAAACCTCGGGTTTTCGGTCAGCGGTTCGGACCTGACCGACAGTTCCACGACCAGACACCTGGCTGCCCTCGGTGTGCGCACAGTGGTCGGGCATTCGGCCGCGAATGTTGCCGCCGCTGATGCGGTGGTGATCTCTTCCGCAGTCAAGTCCGATAATCCCGAGGTGATCGCAGCACGCAGCCGTAAGGTACCCGTAGTACCGCGCGCGCAGATGCTGGCCGAACTGATGCGACTCAAGCAGGGAATTGCCGTCGCCGGTACGCACGGCAAGACAACGACGACCAGCCTGGTGGCGTCGATCCTTGCCGAAGGCGGCATGGACCCGACTTTCGTCATCGGAGGCCGTCTCAACGCCGCCGGCGCCAATGCCCGTTTGGGTTCAGGCGACTTTCTGGTGGCTGAGGCCGATGAGTCTGACGCGTCGTTTCTGCTGCTCTCGCCAGTGATCTCGATCGTCACCAACATCGACGCCGACCATATGGAAACCTATGGCCATGATTTCAGCCGGCTCAAACAATCCTTCGTCGATTTCCTACAACGCCTGCCTTTCTACGGCGTCGCAGTGCTCTGTGCCGATGACGCCAACGTCCGTGAAATCATGCCGCTGGTCAGCAAGCAGATCGTCACCTACGGTCTTGATTCTTCGGCAAATTGCTATGCCGAAAACGTTACGGCAGTCGATGGTCAGATGTGTTTCGATTGCGTGCGCGTCAACGGCAGCATCAACCGCCTGCCGGTTACACTCAATCTGCCAGGAAGACATAACGTCCTGAATGCCCTAGCAGCGATTGCGGTTGCTGGTGAACTGGGCGTTGCCGATGTCGCCATCACCAAGGCATTGACTGAATTCAGAGGAGTGGGCAGACGTTTTCAGCGCTATGGCGAGATTGCCCTGCCGAGCGGCGGACAATTCACGCTGGTCGACGACTACGGTCATCACCCGGTCGAGATGCGAGCAACGCTCGCGGCCGCGCGCGGCGCTTTCCCCGGTCGTCGCCTGTTATTGGCTTTCCAGCCGCATCGCTATACCCGGACACGCGACTGCTTCGACGATTTCGTCAAGGTACTGGGGGGGGCCGACGCGCTGGTGCTGAGCGAAGTGTATGCCGCCGGTGAACAGCCGATCGTTGCCGCCGATGGTCGAGCCCTGGCACGTGCCTTGCGTGTCGCCGGCAAGGTCGAACCGCTGTTTGTCGAAGCCATTGGCGATCTCCCACAAGCGATTCTCGATGCCGCCCGCGATGGCGATGTGGTGATGACGATGGGTGCCGGCTCAATCGGTGCGGTTCCCGGCAAACTGGCTGGGGCAGCCGCTTAAGGTGAGGACAATGGACGTCCAGAATTTCGGCAAGGTTGCGGTCCTTTTCGGAGGGCGCTCCGCCGAGCGCGAGGTTTCCCTGAACAGTGGCCGTCGCGTGCTGGCGGCGTTACTGCGGCAGGGCGTTGACGCGCATGCTTTCGACCCGGCGGAGCGCAAGCTCGACGAATTGGCGGTTTTCGAGCGCGCATTTATCGCGCTGCACGGGCGCCATGGCGAAGATGGCACGATCCAGGGGGTGCTCGAACTGATGGGCATTCCCTATACGGGTAGTGGCGTGTTGGCCTCGGCGCTGGGGATGGACAAATGGCGCAGCAAATTGCTCTGGCGTGCCGCGCGTTTACCGGTGCCGGAATACGCGCTACTCAGTGGCACCAGCGATCTTGCACAGGTAGCCGCAGAACTGGGGCTTCCGCTGTTCGTCAAGCCGGTCTGCGAGGGGTCGTCAATCGGCATCAGCAAAGTCAAGTGTGCCAGCGAACTTGGCGCGGCGTACGCAGAAGCCGCCAGACATGATTCACTGGTAATCGCCGAGCGTGCGATCCTGGGTGGCGAATATACGGTCGCCATCCTCGGCGATCAGGCGCTGCCGATCATCAAGATCGAGCCGGGTAGCGAATTCTATGATTACGAAGCCAAATACCTGCGCGACGATACCGCTTACCGTTGTCCCTGCGGTCTCCCGGAAAACCTGGAAGACGAACTTCGCCAGCAGGCACTCGAAGCATTCCGGATCCTGGGCGGTCGCGGCTGGGGTCGGGTCGATTTCCTGATGGACGAGGCGACGGTGACGGGTGAAAGTCGGGCCTACTTCCTAGAGGTAAACACCTCGCCAGGGATGACCGACCATTCACTGGTGCCGATGGCTGCGCGTGCAGCCGGAATGAGCTATGACGAACTGGTGGTGCGCGTACTCGCACTTGCCACCCTGGGATGAGCGATGTGGCACAAACCGCACCTGCTGACGGCCGTCTCGGATCTGCTTTTCCTGGCAGGGACTGCTGCCTTGCTGGTCGCGGCCGTCGTATGGGGAACGCCACGTCTGCGATTGTTTCCTCTGGCCGAGGTGCAGGTGACACAGGAACTGCGGGAGGTGCGGCGCAGCGAAATCGAGCAGTCGCTGTCGGATTTGTTGCGCGGCAATTTCTTTACCGTCGATGTCGATGCACTGCGTCGGTCACTGGAGCAGTTGTCCTGGGTACGACGTGCCGAGGTCTGGCGGCGATGGCCGTCATACCTAGAGGTCCGTATCGAGGAACATCAGGCGGCCGCCTATTGGGGCGATGGGGATGGACAACTGGTCAATACTTATGGCGAACTTTTTCCGGCTTCACTGTCACGGGAGCAGCCGCTGCCCCGGTTGAGTGGGCCGACGGGCTCCTCGGCCGAGATTCTGCGACATTACGAGGAGTTCGCGCAGATCCTGAAACCCAGTGGTCGACTGCCGGCGCAGGTGGTTTTGTCGCCGCGTCTGGCCTGGCTCCTGAAGCTGGAGGATGGAATGTTGATTGAACTCGGTCGTGAGCAGGCCAAGGCACCGATCCGTATGCGCCTGCAGCGTTTCGTGGATTACTACCCGACTTTGTCGGACCCCCGCCATGGACGGCCGGTGGCGGTGGATATGCGGTATCCAAACGGTTTCGCATTGCGCTTTCCGGCCAGTGCAGGTCAAGAAATCAAAGGAAAGAAATGAGCAGGGATAGCAAGGATTTGATCGTCGGACTCGATATCGGCACGTCGAAGATTGTCGCGCTGGTCGCCGAACTCACTCCGGAAGGGCGAGTGAACGTCATCGGCATGGGTTCGCAGGAATCGAAAGGACTGAAGAAAGGCGTCGTGGTCAACATCGAGGAGACTGTCGCCACCATTTCACGCGTTCTCCAGGAAGTCGAACTGATGGCCGACTGCAAGGTTCGCGACGTGTATACCGGCATCGCCGGCAGCCACATCAGAAGCTTCAACTCGAACGGAATGGTCGCCATCAAGGACAAGGAAGTCACGACGATGGACGTCGAAAGGGTGATTGAGACGGCGCGCGCCATGCCCATCCCCGCCGACCAGGAAATCCTGCATATTCTCACGCAGGAATTCATTATCGACGACCAGGACGGCATCCGCGAGCCGATCGGCATGAGCGGCTTTCGCCTTGAGGTGAAGGTGCACATCGTTACCGGTGCGGTCTCGGCTGCCCAGAATATCGTCAAATGCGTTCGCCGCTGTGGACTGGAGGTCAACGACCTGGTTCTGCAACCGCTTGCGTCAAGCTGCGCCGTCCTCTCGGAGGACGAAAAGGACCTCGGCATCTGCCTGATTGACATCGGTGGCGGTACCACCGATCTGGCCGTGTGGACACAGGGCGCTATTCGTCACACCTCGATCATTCCGATCGCCGGTGACCAGATTACCAACGATATTGCAATGGCATTGCGTACGCCGACAAGAGAGGCAGAAGACATCAAGCGCAAGTATGGCTGTGCGCTGGCCCATCTGGCGGACCCGGCAGACGTCCTCGACGTCGCCGGCGTCGATGATCGCCCTTCTCGCAAGCTGTCTCGCCGGGCGCTGGCGGATGTCATTCAACCACGTGTGGAGGAACTGTATGAACTGATTCAAGCGGAACTCCGACGTTCCGGTTTCGAGGATGTGTTGTCTTCCGGCATCGTGCTGACAGGCGGAGCTTCTGTGATGCCGGGGATGATCGAACTCGGCGAGGAGATTTTTCATATGCCGGTTCGCCTGGGCGTTCCCAAGTATCAGGGTGCCCTCTCCGACGTGGTGCAGAGCCCTCGCTTTGCAACCGCTTGTGGGTTGCTGCTTGAGGCACAGACGCAACGCAAGCGCGGCTTGAAGGTAAGGGAGACACGCGATGTCAAACAGGTTTTCGGCCGCATGAAGTCGTGGTTCGAGAAGAACTTCTGAGCGGGTCGCCGACTATAATCACCGGTTTTTTTGAAAATGTTTTAACTTTTTGCAGAGGAGACGTGAATGTTTGAAATCATCGACAAGGAAGAAAGCGAACGGGATACCGTCATCAAGGTGATCGGAATCGGGGGGGCCGGTGGCAATGCTGTAGATCACATGATCCGTGAAGGTGTCAATGGAGTGGATTTCATTACCGCGAATACCGACTCGCAGGCACTCGGCCGCAGCATCGCCATTCATAAGCTGCAACTGGGCAAGACCGGCCTCGGCGCTGGCGCCAAGCCCGAAGCCGGGCGCAGCGCGGCGATCGAGGAGCGCGATGCCATCGTCGAGTCTCTCAAAGGCGCACACATGGTTTTCATCACCGCCGGCATGGGAGGCGGAACCGGTACCGGAGCCGCACCGATCGTTGCCGAAGTGGCCCGTGAACTCGGGGTGCTGACCGTGGCTGTGGTCACCAAACCATTCGGGTTCGAAGGCAAACGCCTGAAAGTGGCAGACGTCGGGATTGCCGAGTTGCAGAAGCATGTCGATTCGCTGATCGTCATTCTCAATGACCGGCTGATGGACGTTCTCGGTGATGATGTTTCCATGGACGACGCCTTCAAGGCCGCGGATAACGTGTTGCGTAACGCGGTTGGCGGAATTGCCGAAATCATCAACTTTCCGGGCTTGGTCAACGTCGACTTCGAGGACGTAAGGACGGTGATGGGTGAAATGGGGATGGCCATGATGGGCTCCGCGAACGCTGCGGGAGTCGACCGGGCACGGATCGCTGCGGAACGCGCCGTTTCATCTCCGCTTCTCGAAGGTGTCAACCTTTCAGGCGCCAAGGGGGTACTGGTTAACATCACCGCCACGCGTTCCCTGAAAATGAAGGAAGTCAATGAAGTGATGACCACCGTCCGCGCCTTTGCGGCTGACGACGCACATATCATCTTCGGTGCCGTTTACGACGAAAACATGGGTGAGGAAATCCGTGTGACGGTGGTGGCCACCGGTCTTGGCCAGGCACAGGCCAAACGCTTCGAGGTGATCAACAGCGTCGTTAACCAGGGTACCGGCACCGACGGCCGGTTCTCGCATGCCGCGAACATTGACTACTCGTCGCTCGATCAGGTCCCGGCAATCGTTCGCAAGGGGCGCAGCGCAACCGTCGAAGCGCTGGCCAATAGCGGTGTGGACCGCTACGATATTCCAGCATTTCTGAGGAAACAGGCTGACTAGGCCGTGCAAGTCCTCATTTCCCTGCAAGGACTGGCGAGTTCCAGAGCCGCTCAGCGTGTGTTAGAATTCGCCAATTTCATCGTTATTTCAGATACATGTTAAAGCAGCGAACGCTCAAGTCGATTGTCCGCGCGGCAGGTGTCGGCCTGCACTCCGGAGCCAAGGTAAGCATCAGCTTACGCCCGGCTGCTCCGGGCACGGGCATCGTCTTTCGGCGAATTGATCTCGATCCGGTGGTTGACTTGCCGGCGTCGGCCTTGCTCGTCGGCGATACGCGCATGTGCTCGTGTCTGGAGCGCGACGGCGCCAAGGTCGGGACCATCGAACACCTGATGTCGGCTTTCGCCGGCCTGGGAGTCGACAACGCCTTTGTTGACCTCGATGCCGCCGAAGTGCCAATCCTCGATGGTTCGGCCTCACCATTCGTCTTTCTGATTCAGTCGGCCGGTATGGAAGAACAACCGGTGGCCAAGCGCTTCATCCGGATCATACGTCCGATTGAAGTGCGTGAAATGGACCGATCTGGCGAGAAATGGGCGCGCCTCGATCCTTATGATGGGTTCCGCCTGTCGTTCTCAATCGGCTTCAACCATCCGGCAATCGATCGCACCGGTCAGCAGGTGACCATCGATTTTGCCGAGCACTCTTATATCCGTGAAGTGGCGCGGGCTCGGACCTTTGGTTTCATGCAGGAAGTCGAGTGGCTGCACGAAAACGGTCTCGCACAAGGTGGAGGCCTGGAAAATGCAGTCGTGCTCGACGAGTACCGGGTGTTGAACGCCGATGGTCTGCGTTACAGCGATGAGTTCGTCAAGCACAAGGTGCTCGATGCCGTCGGCGATCTCTACCTGCTCGGCCATCCCCTACTGGCTTCATTCAGTGCTCATAAATCCGGGCACGCGTTGAACAATGCGCTGGCCCGAGCACTTCTGGCCACCCCGGCAGCCTGGGAGTACACCAGCTTCGAGGACCGCGAGCCGGTACCAGCAACCGTCTCGCGCTGGCTGACCTTGCCAGCCTTCTGACCTTATGTGGTTGTTGCGCCTGCTGGCGGTATTGACGGCGCTCACTGTTGCCGGCGGCGTGTTGGCCTTTCTGTTCACCCGCGACGCGCGCTATCTGCAGTTCGCCTGGAGCCTGTTTCGCTATTCGTTGATCGTCGCACTGCTGGTCTTCGCGCTGATGATCCTTGAGCGGGTGGCTGTTATTCCTGTCTAGCCGCAAGTGCCAGCAGGCCTTCGACTGCCGTTCGCAATCCCGATGATGCCGGCAGCGAATCACGCAATGCCGCCAACTCCTGGCTGGTTCTGGCGCTGAGTGGCTTCTGCTTCGGCGCAGGGATCGCTGCTTGCTCTAGCCGAGCCTGTACCTTGACCAGCACGCTGGCGCATTCAAGCCCCCGTTGCGACAGTTTTTCGGCCAGCGTTGGCGCCAACTGACGCAGCTTGGTGGCCACCGCGCCATTGCTGGCGTGAATCACCACGACTCGCGACTTGTAATTGGCCACGCAACTGGCCTCGCCAAGATGCGCAGGAACGATCTCTTGATACAGACCGGCCAGTTTGACCAGGAGTCGCGCGTGCGCCAGCACCTTGCCGGCACCCTCGGTTCCTTCAAGATAGTTCAGCAACAAGTCTGCCATCAGGAATCCCGATAGCCTGCGGTGACCAGAAGAATGGAACGTGACTCCAACACACTTGAAGACGCGAAGCAACGCATTTTGATTTCGATATCCAAAAAGGCCTCAAGATGAAGCCATGGTAGCAACTGGCGGATCGCTCGTCTACCACAAGAGCTGTCAGAATCCGCTTGAGCGGGCCAATACCGGCATCGGGCAAAGACAAGCGATATAATCCCCGCCATGGCTGTACATCCTCTTCTTTTGCAGCAATTTCCGCTACTTAACTCGCTTCCCGCAGATCAGTTGGAACGGCTTGCCGGTCAGGCCAGTACCCAGACCTTTGCTAAACGGGAGGTGGTGCTGCCGAAATCCAGTGCCCCCCGTAACCTGTGTTTCCTGGTCAGTGGTCGCCTGCAAGCGATCGACTTTACCCTCGACGGGAGGGAAGTCGGCCTCTATTTCATCGATCCAGGCGACTATTTTGCGGAATTGGCGCTGATCGACGGTCAGACGCAGCCAGAACTGGTAATCTCCAATAGCGCATCCCAGGTAGTATTCGTCCCGGGCGCCGAGATTCGCCCCTTGTTGTTCTCGACGCCTTTGATGGCCGAAGCCCTGTGTCGGCGCTTGGCGCAAAGAGTGCGCATCCAGGTGAACCATCGCCAGATTCTCGGTTTGAACAATCCCTTGCAACGCATCTGCGCACATCTGGAACTCCTGACCATGGGTGGCGACGGCAACCGGCGCATTCTCAAGGCACCGACACACCAAGAGATCGCCATCATGGTCAGTCTGACTCGTGAAACGGTGACGCGTACTTTTCAGGTACTACAAACCAAGGGGGTGTTGACTCGGGAAGGAGAAGACCTGCTGGTGGATACCGCCAAATTGTCAGAACTGTCAAGCAGCCGAGGGACTGGCGGTAGCGATTGACGGCGGCGCGCATAGACGCCTGCCTAGCGTTCCTGATGGTTGAAGGACTTTCGGCAAGGAAAGATTGATCAACTCATAACCCGCTTAGGCTGGACGAAATGCACGCACGCCGAGAAGCACGCCAGCGATCAGCAAGGCGATGCCGATCAGTGCTGTGTTGCCGGGAAAGACGCCTCGCCAGATGAAAGCGTAAGCAAAAGCGGCAAGCGTTTCGAAAACAATCATTTGACCGGCAAGGGCGGTTGGCAGCAGTTTGCTGGCGCGGTTCCAGAGCAGCGTACCGAGCCACGACGCGCACAGTCCCAGAGTCAGCATCAGACCGATATAGCGTAGCGCTTGTGGTCCGAGCGGGAACTCGAAACCGCTTCGCCCACGGAAATAGAGACCGGTAACAGTCATGCCAATGACCGCAAGCGGCAGCGTCACCAAGCCCTGGGCTATCGCCCAGGTACCGGAAGCGAGCGCCGGTCGCTGGCGCAACCAGCGAGAATTGCGGATCGGGTACCAGGTCCAGGCAACTACCGCAGCAATCGCGAGCAGCACCCCCAGGAGATGGTCATGATGGCTGCGCTGCCCATCGAGCAGCGCCATCTCATGGCTGTTAACCAGCGCGATGCCTGTCGAGATGACCGCCAGCGAAGGCAACAGTCGACGCCAAGGCAAAGCTTCGGCACCGAAGTTGGCGACGACCGCAATGACGACCGGCAGCGTGCCGATGAGCATCGTCGGCAAAGGGGCGCCGGCGAGCTGGATCGCCGCCGAGAGAAAAAGATAGTAGAGGAGGTTGCCGACCAGCGCCAGTTCGCCAGCCATCAGCCAGTCCTGTTGCTGTAATTGTTGCAAGCGTGGTAGGTCGGCCCAGGCGAGCAGCAGCGCGATGACCCCGAAACCGAGGTAGCGACCGAAAGAAAGCATCGCCGGCGGATAGTCGGGCAGCATCAGAGGGACGACGAATACCAGTCCCCACAGCAAGCCAGCGCCCATTGCACAGGCTACTCCATCCACCAGCACGCTGTGGTCCGGCAACTCTGGCCGTAGCGTTCGCATGGCTGGCTCCGCCGCTGCCCGGTCGGCGCCCGGTCAGTGACGAATAATCGGTGCTTTCGTCAGTGGCGGCCACTCGACGGCGTCAAGCATGTTCTTGACCAGTAGGCCGAGTTCGGTGTCGCCGATGATCGACAGCTCGCGGTTGAAGAATAGTGTATCAGGGTCCTCCTGGCGCACCAGCAGTTGCAGAAAAGCCGAGAGGTTGGCGCGAAAGCACAGATCCGGCACTTCCGGGACTCGAAACAGCGGTCGAAAGATGCCCCCGCGATAGCTGAACGACGCCTGTCCACCCGCGTCGAGCACTTCGATGACGAAGCAGCGCCCTTCAAGCAGTTCCAGACTGTCTGCCGGGAGCAACCCCAGCTTGGCGGCCGCGTTGAGCGCCGCTGCCAGTGCCAGCGAGTGTGGCCATTGTGGCAAATGCGAGCCGATCGCCGAGAACAGGATCGGCAGTCTGAAACGGGGAATCGAAAAATGATTGCTCATTGATAAGTTCCTTGCCGTGCTGTGACGGTAGCCTACGGATGCTGCACGATGCCAGGATTGCCGAACCAGTAACCGTTGACCAGTCCTTCGCTGGCCCAGCCGACGGGATCAGTTTCGACTGCCAACGCCTGGCGTGCAGCGTCGAAAGCGTTAATGATTGCAGCCATTGCCTGCGGTTGCGGACTGATGCGGATGACCTCAATGCCCATACGCAGCAGTTCGGGGACCTGCGCCAACAGGTTGTAGGTCTGTGCCGACATCGTCTGAATGCCGTTGATGGCCAGGAATGGCTGCCCCTCACGGGTATGCAGGGTGATTCCCTCGGGGTGGTCGAGACACTTGAACTGGCAGTCGTCCTTGTTGAGATGATAGCGACGCGCGGTGAAACAGCGTGCCGAGAAGGCCAGTGGAAGTTTGCCGAAAACGAAGACCTCGGTCTCTACTCCAACCGGGCGACTGAGATGCAGCGCTTCGATTAACCGACGATCACCCTCTAGCGGTGGCAGCCAACGGCGCATGCCGTAGCGGGCAAAGGTGGCCAACGCCGCCTCGTTGTAGATGTTCAGATGGGGACCGGCGACAAAAGGACGGCCGGCTGCGAGGTTTACCGCCCCGAGGTCGTTCGCCTCGAACTGACAACCGGGGATCTCGCCGAGTTCGTCAAGCAGGCGACGCAGTGCCTTCAGATCGCTTTCCGATTCGAGCAGGGCCTGCGCGGATATGACCACCTCTTTGCCGGCGTCGCTCAGGTCGCGTGCCAGGCCTAGCCAGTCGGCGACGCGAAGCTGCTGACGGCGCGAGCAAACCACTTCGCCGACATAGAAGATGTCGATCGCCGGATGCTGCGCCATCTCGGCATAGAAATCGAAAACCTCATGTTTCGGCCAGAAGAAGAGCAGTGGTCCAAGAGCGAGTTTCATCCGACCTCCTAGCGCCACGGACGGTTGTAGGCGCCGAGCGTCACCTGGCTACCCTCGGCGACACGCGCCAGTTCAGACTGCCACACCGACTTGACATGAAAGTGTTGCGCGTTCTTGGCGAGTTCATCAAGCGCAGCGCGCAAGGTGCGCGTGACCTGTGCGACATAGGCCGGGCTACGCTGCCGCCCTTCGACCTTGATCGCTGCGATGCCGATGTTGGCGATCTTCGGGAGGATTTCCAGGACATTGAGGCTGGTCGGTTCTTCGAGTGCGTAATAGGTTTCGCCGTCAACCTCGAAACGTCCCTTGCACAGTGTCGGATAACCGGCCGGCTCGTCGTCACCGAAGCTATCGATCAAGATACCATTCAGGCGGGTCGTCATCTGTCCCGGCGACCGGACCCACTGCACGTACTTTGCCGGCGAACACGCACCGACGGTATTCGGCGATTCACCGGTCGCATACGAAGACAGCCAGCAGCGTCCCTCGTTCATCACGCACAGGCTGCCGAATCCGAATATCTCGATTTCCACCGATGTGTTGCGGATCACCGTCTCGACCTGCGCCAGCGTCAGCACACGTGGCAGCACCGCGCGCCGGATACCAAACTCGCGGTGAGCAAAATTTACCGCCTCGTAGTTGGTCGCCGAGCCCTGCACCGAGAGGTGTAGGCGCAGGTCGGGGTGACGCCGGCAGGCGTAGTCAAGCAATCCAATGTCGGCGAGGATCACCGCATCGACACCGAGTTCGGCAGCACCATCGACGGCATACTGCCAGTCGGCGGTACGTCCGGGTTGAGCAAAAGTGTTGATCGCCATCAGCACCCCGCAGCCTTGCGACTGCGCGTAACGGATGCCTTCGGCCATTGCCTTCTGATCGAAATTGAGGCCCGCAAAATTACGTGCGTTGGTGTCGTTGCGATAGCCGAGATAGACTGCGTCGGCGCCGTGGTCAACCGCAGCCTTGAGCGCCGGCAGGCTGCCGGCAGGACAAATCAGTTGGGGGATTTTCTGGCGCGGCATACGCGACCTCGTCGAGCGAAATACGCAGTATAGGCATGCCTGAAATGCAGCCCTTGATTCTCGTCAATTTGCTGCCGATTGCTCCTGCAAGCAGGCGATCAGAGTTTCCTGCCACCTTCCGGCATGACGATGTTGACCTCCAGCACCTCGAAGTTTCCCTGCTTCTCCAACGACACCTTGATGTCCTCAGGGTTGACCGACACGTACTTCGCGATGACGGACATCAGCTCCTCCCG
Organism: Candidatus Accumulibacter cognatus; assembly: GCF_000584975.1. Classification (NCBI taxonomy): domain Bacteria; kingdom Pseudomonadati; phylum Pseudomonadota; class Betaproteobacteria; genus Candidatus Accumulibacter; species Candidatus Accumulibacter cognatus. The sequence continues at coordinate 59,690 of NZ_JDST02000009.1, forward strand.
CAAGGCCGGCATAAAATCGGGCGTGCTGATACTGCCATTACGCTCGTGGGCAATGATCAGCTGCAGGCGTTCCCTGGCAATTGCTGCCGACTTAGGTTTGCTGCCGAAGATCAGGGAGAACAGGGACATGCTCATCTACCCCCGAACAGTCTCTTGAAGAGGCCTGGCTTTTCATAGTCGACGAAGCGCAAGGGAATGGTTTCGCCGAGAAAGCGACCTACCACGTCGAGATAGGCTCCGGCGACGTCGGTATCCGTCAGATGGATCACAGGTGTACCCGAGTTCGATGACTGCAGCACTGCTTCGGACTCGGGAATGACGCCGATGATCGGCACGCGCAGGATCTCCTGCACATCCTTGAACGATAGCATTTCACCTTCCATGACACGCTTGGGTGAATAGCGAGTGATCAGCAGGTGCTCCTTGACGGGTTCTCCACCGAGCAGGGCGCGCCGCGACTTGGCCTGGATGATGCCGAGGATGCGGTCGGAGTCGCGCACCGAGGAAACCTCCGGGTTGCTGACGACCAGTGCTTCATCGGCAAAGGTCAGAGCCATTACCGCACCGCGCTCGATTCCTGCCGGTGAATCACAAACAACATAATCGAAACCCATGTGCTCGAGTTCCTTGAGCACTTTCTCCACCCCTTCTTCGGTCAGCGCATCCTTGTCGCGGGTCTGCGACGCCGGCAGCACAAAGAGATGGCCGTTGTCGCAATGCTTGTCCTTGATCAGTGCCTGGGTGAGTGTCGATTCGCCGTTGAGGACATTCACCAGGTCATAGACGACGCGGCGTTCACAACCCATGATCAGATCGAGGTTACGCAGGCCGACGTCAAAATCGATGACGGCAGTCTTGTATCCCCGCAGGGCCAGACCCGAAGCGAAGCTGGCGCTGGTAGTAGTCTTGCCGACTCCACCCTTGCCGGACGTTACGACGACGATACGTGTCACGGATTTTTCCCCGCAAATGAAAAAAGAGATTCTACCCGCAGAATATGTCTTCTGTTGAATGACTCGGCTATTCGCTGCTGCCTATCCACTCGCGCCATTTTCGCTAGTCGATGCGCAATGCTTCGACGATCAGAATGCTCGCTTCCTCGGCAGGTGTTTGCGAGAGTCTGATCTGCACCGGTTTATCGGCCAGTTCGATCGGAACTCCTCCATCGAAGGTTCTGTACAGCCCGGCTACGGAGACCAGTTCGGCATCAAAGCGGGTGCAGAAGATTCGGGCTCCGGCAGCGCCGCTGGCTCCGGCGAGTGCGCGGCCATGCAGGGGCGCGTAGATGTGAATGTGGCCATCGGCAATGACCTCGGCGCCGGCATTGACCGCAGCCAGAATCACCAGGTCGCCGCCACGTGCATAGATCTGCTGTCCTGAACGCAATGGCCGGTCGATGAACAATGTCGGCGGACTCACGGCCGCGGGCACCGGTGGTGGTACGGCCTTGGGCGCTGACTCGGCGACCGCCGCTGCCGGTACTGATTCGTCGTTCGCCGCAACCGGACGTGTGCTGGTCGCGTAGGTCGGCAAGCCGGCGAAGGCCGCGCTGTGGCGGAGCTCCTCGCTGCCGCCACGGACGCCAATGACGTTCAAACCATGCATCTTCAGCACCTGTTTGACACGTCGCCAGTCGGCTTCGGGCACATCGGCGAGTTGTGCCAGCTCGAGCAAAGCAGCATCACCGTCGAAAAAGTCATCGTCACCGAATAGCCGGCTGGCTGCCTCGGCCAATGCTTCAGGCTGCAGGGAGCGCAGAGTGACTACGACCACTGGCAGTGTGGTGCCCTTGAATTCGATCAATTGGATTGTCTTGTTTGTTCGCTGCATGGCACCGTCAGAAAGGTGATTGAATGATCGAAATAAGCGTGTCAGCCAGCGGCTGGAAAGCAGCGAAGTCTAGCCGAATCGACAACAAAGCGGAATACGCCGGAGGTCTTCCTGTAGCGAGCTTGCTGCATGCACTCGATCGAGCGGCTGGCAGATCTGCGGCCAGTGGACCGGCGTCGCGTGCTCAAGGCCAAGCCCTGGCTCCCCAGATCATGCGGCGGGCGACGAAATGGCGTAGCGGCGGCAGCAGATCGAGGGCCAGCAGACTCAGTCCGCGAGCGGCCCGCAGTGGTGCCAGATCGTTGGAAAAGACGCGCACCAGGCCATCAGTAAACGCCATGCTGCCGCTGCGGTCGATGCGTCGGCGGCGAGCGTAAGCGGCCAGGATGGCCCTTTGACCGGCGTCCCTGCTAGCGCGCGTGCGCAGCATTTCTGCCAGTTCCCAGGCATCGCGCAGGCCGAGGTTGAAGCCTTGCCCCGAGACCGGGTGCAGACTTTGCGCGGCATTGCCGATCCAAACCTGCCGGGGAGTGCTGAGCTGTTGGCGGACGCGCAGTGCGAGCGGAAAGCTGGCGCGCGGGCCGCTGCTGACGAAATCGACGCGACCGCCAAAGGATGTGCGCAGGGCGGCGAGAAAGTGTTCTTCGTCGAGCTGCAGCAGCCTGCTGGCCTGTGCGGGCGGCACGCAGAATACCAGCGCGTAATCCTGACCCAGGGGCAGCAAGGCGAGAGGGCCGTCAGGGGTAAAACGTTCCCATGCCTGGCGAGCGTGCGCCGCACGCGGGCGGACTTCGGCAACGACGGCGTGCTGGCAGTAATCGAACACCCTGATGCCGGCATCGTTGGCGGGAATGCCCTCGGCATGGACGACCAGACGTGCAGAGATGCGGCGAGTGTCACCCCCTCCCCCTTTAAGCGTGATCTCGGCGGCCTCGCTGCCGAGACGGATGGCGATGACCTCATGGTCGTTCAGCCGTTGCGAAGCCTCGATGCTGGCATCCAGGCTGGCTGCGAGATCACGGTAACGCAGCACGTAACCCAGTGCCGGAATGCCGTAATCCGCGGCGTCGATGAAGGTGCGGCCAAAGCCGCCACGTTGCGAGACGTGGATGGTTTCAATCGCTGTTCCGGCGTTGACATTCCATGCGCCGAGACTTTCGAGAAGCTGTCGGGTCCCGTACGACAGCGCTAGTGCCCGAGGGTCACTGGCCCAGGCGCCACGCTGGCGGCTATCGATCAGCAATACCCTGAACGGGCCACCGGCCAGCGCCAGCGCCAGTGTCATGCCGACCGGGCCGGCACCGACGATGGCAATATCGACCGCATCGAGGGGCTCAGTCATGGCGCATTACTTCCTCGATTTCGGCAATTGTTTTGGGTGCGCTGCTGTAGACCATGCAGCCGTCGGCGGTCAACAGCAGATCGTCTTCAATGCGCACGCCGACGCCGTGCAGTGCTTTAGGGACATTTGCGCCGGGACGAAAGTATAGACCGGGTTCGACGGTCAGCGTCATGCCCGGCGTCAGTCTCACCCAGTCATCTGCAGCAGTTCCGTTGCGGTACTCGCCGACGTCGTGGACGTCAAGACCCAGCCAGTGGCCGGTACGATGCATGTACCAAGGTTTGTATGCTTCACTCTCGATGGCGCCGTCGATACTGCCGGTGATCAACTTGAGGTCGATCAGGCCTTGTGTGAGAACGCGCAGAGCCGCCTGATGATAATCCGTGAACGACACCCCAGGGCGCACTGCGGCAATCGCTGCCTGTTGGGCGGCGAGGACAATTTCGTATACATCGCGTTGAACTGGACTGAATCGTCCGTTAACCGGGAAAGTCCGGGTAATGTCGGAAGCGTAACCTGAAAGCTCGCAACCGGCATCGATCAGTACCAGCGAATGCGCGGCTAGCAAGCGATTGTTTTCAATATAGTGGAGGATGCAGGCATTGGCTCCACCGGCGACGATCGGGGTGTAGGCGTGCCCGTTGGCACCGCGGCGGCGAAATTCGTAGCTCAGTTCGGCTTCAAGTTCGTATTCGGCCATGCCCGGCCGGCAGGCGCGCATGGCGCAAGCGTGGCCGGCTGAAGCGATGTCGGCAGCACGGCGCATGCAGTCGATCTCGTGCGCGTCCTTGGTCAGTCGCATCTGGTCGAGCAAGTTGCGCAGATCGCGGATTTCACCGGGGGCACGCGTGCCGCTGCGACTTTCGGCGCGCACTGCATTCAGCGCGCCAGCAATCCGGCGGTCCCAATCGGCGTCGTGGCCAAGCGAGTGCCAGAGCACGCTACGGTTGGCGATCAACTCAGGCAGCTTCTGTTCGAGACTGGCTATCGGATAAGCTTCGGAAAAGCCGAAGGCCTCGGCCGCAGTGGGTGGTCCGTATCGGAAGCCGTCCCAGATTTCGCGCTCATCGTCTTTTTCGCGGCAGAAGAGGATTGACCGAGCGTTCTTGCCGCCGACCAGAACGATCGCTGCTTCAGGCTCGGGGAAGCCGCTCAGATACCAGAAATAGCTATCGAAACGATATGGGTAATGCGCGTCGTGGTTGCGCAAGCGTTCGGGGGCGGTGGGGACGACCGCGACGCCGTCACCCAGGCGGGAGAGAACCTGCTGGCGGCGCTCAGAGTAGGGTTGGTGATGCATGCGTTCCTGCAAGCTCCATATCGAGTGCGGCGAGGCGTTCGGGGGTGCCGACGTCGACCCAGCGTCCGTGGTGTCGTTCACCACTGATGATTCTCCGGGCAATGCCTTCATCAAGCAGCGGACGCAGTTTCATCACCGTGCCCGCAGGGATAGACGCAAAGAAATCCGGCCAGAAGACGCCGATGCCAGCGTAGGTAAGGGCCTCGCTGAGCGTGTCTGCGGCACTGAGCAAGGTCTCGCCGGCAAGGCAGAAATCGCCCGCGGGATGGTGCGGCGGGTTGTCGACCAGTAGCAGGTGGGCATGGCGGTCGAGTGCTTGCGCCGCCAGGTGCGCACGCGCGAAATCCCAGTCACACCAGATGTCGCTGTTGACCACCAGAAAAGGCTGCTCACCTAGCATGGGTAAAGCGGCGGCAATGCCGCCGGCGGTCTCCAGGGCGCCGGCGGGTTCGCGCGAGTAGGCGATGTTGAGGCCAAAGGCGCTGCCGTCGCCGAGGGCCGCTTCGATCTGCTCGCCTAGGTGAGCGTGGTTGATCACGATTTCGCGCCAGCCGGCTGCCGCCAGACGTTGCAGGTGCCAGACGATCAGCGCCTTGCCACCGGCATGCAACAGGGGTTTTGGCGTCGTGTCGGTGAGTGGCCGCAGGCGCTCGCCGCGACCGGCCGCGAGAATCATTGCTTTCATCAGAAAGTGTAAGCGACTTCGGCCGGTTGCTGCTCAAGCGTATCGAGAAGGCGCGCAAGCGGTCGCAATTCTTTGTAGCGCTCGCAGGTCCGGCGCAGATAGCGCATCACCAGAGGCATGTCCTTGAGGTAATCCTGCTTGCCGTCGCGGTGATAGAGGCGGGCAAAAATGCCCAGTACCTTGAGCTGGCGCTGTGCGCCCATCCATTCGTAGTCACGGTAGAAGTCATGGAAGTCGGCGTGCACCGGCAGCCCTACTTGGCGCGCATCTTCCCAGTAGCGTATAAGGAAATCGAGTTCCTGGTCTTCTGGCCACTCGATGTAGGCATCGCGATAGAGCGAGACGAGATCGTAAGTCACCGGCCCATAGACGGCATCCTGGAAGTCCAGGATGCCGGGGTTGGCAGGAAAGCTGCCGTCAATGGCCATCAGATTGCGCGAATGGTAATCGCGGTGGACGAAAACCAGCGGCTGCTTCAAGTTGTTGGCGAGCAGCGCGGCAAAAACCGCGTCGAGTGTGTTCTGCATTTTAGCATCAGGCGTCAGGCCAAGGTGCTGCCTCAGGTACCAGTCGGGAAAGAGTGCGAGTTCACGGCCGAGCAGGCTTCGGTCATAGTCAGGAAGGACACCGGAGCGGCTCGCCCGCTGGATCGCCACGAGAGCACGGCTGGCGTCGCGATAGAGTCGAGGTGCGGTTCTTCTATCCTGCAGGGCACTCAGGTAGGTGATGGTGCCGAGGTCTGTGAGCAGCAGAAAACCCTGCGCAAGATCTTGGGCGATAATTTGGGGGACATGTACACCCGCTTCATGAAATAGCGACGCGATGTTTACGAAGGGATGGCAGTCCTCCTTTTCGGGCGGTGCGTCCATGACGATCCGCGTGCGCTGATCTGGCAGCGTGATGCGAAAATAGCGCCGGAAGCTGGCGTCGACCGAGGCGGGTTCGATGCGGATCTCATCGACCGGGAATTGTGGTTCGAAAAGCGTTTGAACCCAATCTCGTAACAGTGCGGTACGCGGCATGCCGTTGCTCCTTGGCGTCGAAGTCGCATCAGCGACTCACCCCGACTCTCGCCAGCACGGGAGAGTCGGGGAGTGAGGAAACGGGCATGAACTTCAAGAGTCCGGGGTCCCTGGAAAAATCATGACCGTTGAACGATGATGCTAAAATGCCTTGATTTTAGCATCCGACCGGTGCCGCAAAGCACCTTCAGACAGAAACCCTCCTGACACATCCTTTAACCAAGCACTTCGGAATGACGTTTCCTTCTCGGCCCAGGCCGCTGCCCCTGATCTTCTGCTGCAGTGTCGTTGGCATGCTTGCCCCAAGCCATGCTGACCAGGTTCGGGAGCAGGGTTCAGCACCATTCCGGGTCGATCCAGCCTTGCTGGGCTTGCCGCCGGTGAAACCGGGTGCCCAGCCGGAACCGCTGGTCCGGCCTTCGGCAGACACCAGTCCCGTGCACACACCCGCAGTCGAGACACGGCCAATGCCGGTACCGCTTGCCCCCGCGCCGCAAGCCGACAGCGCACCGGGCAAGTCGTCAGCAGACACTACCACAACTGTTTCAGCGACAGAAGGACGCGTCCCATCGGCGAATAGCCTCCCGGCAGCGCCGCCCGAAGTAACACAGGCGCCGGTGACAGGCAGCGCGCCCGAACCACCCGACGCAGCGGCAGCAACTGGCGCTGCGCCTGCCCAGTCAAACGAAGAAGCATTTCTGCCATCCTCGTCGCGACAGGCAACCCAGGAATCCCCTCCGGCAGTGGACGACACGCGCAGTGTGGCAGCGCCACCGGTTGTCAGGCCCAAGCCTGTTGGAGACGCAGCCGGATCCGTGCAGAAATCTGCTGCATCGGCAGGGTCACTGCCCATCGCCCCTGCGCTTGCCGAGTCGTTACCCGATGCGGGACCGTTGTCATTGCGGATGGCCCCGGCGATGCTGCCGCCAGTATCGGGGGGCAAGGAGCCGCGACCGGTTTTTCTGAGCGCCCAGCGCATCTCGGGAGTCGTGAACCGCGAGATGATGGCCGAAGATGCGGCCGAATTGCGCAAGGCCGGCACCGTGCTGACTGCCGACCGTCTGACCTACTGGCCGGTTGACGACGAGGTCGAGGCAGTCGGAAAGGTGCGTATCGAGCAAGGTGAAGACGTCATTTCAGGATCGCAGGGGCGCCTCAAAATCGAGGATCAGGTCGGTTTTTTCGATCAGGCTTCGTACTTCGTCAAACGGCAGTCGGCACCAGCGGTAGCGGCGCAGGACGGCAAGAAATCGGATTTGCCCTGGGCTGATGTGCAGGACGAGTCGACAACCGGTTTCGCCGCACCGCGGGTGCTCGGCATCAAGCCCGGGCAGACCCGGCTGAAGAGTCCGACAAAGCCGGCAAACGAATTGACGGAGGCGCGCGGCGAGGCCGAGCGCATCGATCTCGAAGGGGAAAATCAGTATCGTTTGACCTCTGCCACCTACACGACCTGTAAGCCCGGCAACGACGACTGGTATCTCAGTTTTTCCAGATTGAAGCTCGACTACGATAATGAGGTGGGGACTGGCGACGACGCCACGGTACACTTTCTCGGGGTACCGATCCTGCATTCCCCATGGGCTTCCTTTTCGCTGAACAACGAGCGCAAGTCCGGTTTTCTGATTCCCCGCTATGGATCGAGCAGTGACAACGGCTTGGAACTCGTCGTGCCGTACTATTGGAACATCGCACCGAACATGGATGCAACGCTTGAGTCCCGGATTCTCAGCAAACGCGGCTTTCAGCTTGGCTCCGGTTTTCGCTATCTCAATACCGCGTATGGCGGAACTTATCGCGGCGAGATGTTCGGCGAATATCTCCCGCACGACCGGAAAACGAACACTGATCGCTGGGGCGTGGTGTTGAATCACAGCCAGACGCAGGCCAACGGATTTTCCGGGACAATCAATTACTCCAAGGTTTCGGATAACGACTACTATACCGACCTGTCCAGTCAAATCACCAGCACCTCGAAGACACAACTCCTGCAGCAGGGGGTACTGAGCTATGGTGGTGGTGGCTGGTGGAACGCAACGGCTAATTTACAGTCTTTCCAGACCTTGCAGCCCGACCCGAAGAATCCGGTGGCCAAGCCGTATCGCTTGTTACCGCAGATTACGATTAACGCGAGACAGCCCGACTTATTCTCAAGCGACAGTGCTTTTTTCGGACAATACACTGCTTTCGTACACCCTGATGCAGACAAGGTTGAAGGGCAGCGAGTCGTGTTGCAGCCCGAAGTGTCATTGCCCTACGTCACGCCGGGGTGGTATGTGGTTCCGCGCATCGGGGTTAACTTTACCCAGTATTCTCTATCCTATCCAACCTCGGCGAATGTTCTTCCTACATCGATCAGCCGCACCTTGCCGATTGTCAGCGTCGATTCCGGGATGACCTTCGAGCGATCGAGCAACTGGTTCGGCCGTGACTATACCCAGACACTCGAGCCGCGATTGTTCTATCTGAGCATTCCCTACCAGAACCAAAACAACATTCCGGTGTTCGACACCGCGCTCGCAGATTTCAATTTTGCGCAGATCTTCGCCGACAACCAGTTTTCCGGCTGGGATCGCATCAACAATGCCAATCAATTGACCGCTGCAGTGGCTTCTCGCCTGATCGATCCCTCTTCCGGGAGCGAAATCATGCGGGCGATGGTTGGCGAAGTCTTCTACTTCACCGATAACCGGGTCGTTCTGCCGGGAGCGCAAGCCAGGACCACCGACCGAAAATGGGATAAATCCGATTTGCTGGCCGCCTTCAGTGGCCAGTTGTTACCCCGTCTGTACGCTGATGCTGCCGTACAGTTCGATATCAATGACCAGCGTTTCCAGCGTTACTCGCTCGGTACGCGTTATTTGCCGGGGCCAGGCAAGGTGCTGAATGCCGGTTACCGTTACAACGTCGATGCTGCGACACCGATCAAGGAGTTCGACATTTCTGGGCAATGGCCGATCAACGCTCGCTGGCAGGCGGTCGGTCGCTATAACTACTCTTTGATCAATTCCACACCGGTCGAGATCATTGGCGGACTGGAGTACAACGCGGGCTGTTGGGCGTTGCGTACGATTGTTCACCGGATTCAGACGACCCAGGCCGACTCGACCACGCAGTTTTTCGTACAACTTGACCTGACCGGGTTGTCGAGCGTTGGAACAAACCCGCTGACTGTTCTCCAGCGCAGGATCCCCGGATACACTGTGGGCCAGGCTGCGACTGACCCAGCTTTGGCTGAATGATAGGTTGCATGATGAAGTTTCTATTTCGTGGCATGCTGCTGGCTGCCTGCCTGGTCGGGCTGGCAACTGCACAACCGCGGCCAGCACGGCAACCGGCCGCGATCGACCGTATCGTTGCGGTGGTCAATGATGAGGTGATCACGCAGCACGAGTTGCGTGCCCGCCTTGATTCTGCGTTGGGTCAATTGCAGCGACAGGGAATGTCATCGCCACCGCGCAATGTGCTAGAAAAGCAGGTGCTCGAACGTCTGGTGATGGACAAGGTGCAACTTCAGCAGGCTCGTGACATGGGCCTACGCATTGATGATGCACAACTCGAGCAGGCACTGCAGCGTATTGCTGCTGGCAACAATCTATCGCTCGCCCAGTTCCGGGCAGTCCTGGAAAAGGACGGGATTGCGTTTGCGAGCTTTCGTGAAGAGATTCGCGCGGAAATAACGATTGCGCGCCTGCGCGAGCGCGAGGTAGAAAGCAAGATCTTCATCTCCGACGGCGAAGTGGACAACTATCTCGCTAGTGCGTCGGTGCAGGGCGGTACTGAAGAAGAGTACCAGTTGGCGCATATCCTGCTGCGAGCGCCTGAGTCGGCGAGCCCTGAGCAGATTCAGAAGCTGCGGGCCAAAGCCGAGCAGATGCTGGAACGTTCAAGCAAGGGCGAGGATTTTGCGCAGCTTGCAGCCGCCTATTCGGATGCTCCGGACGGCATGAAGGGAGGCAATCTCGGTTGGCGTTCACTCGATCGCCTGCCCACGATGTTTGCCGAGGCAATTCTCAAGCTCAAAGTCGGTGAGGTGTCGCCGGTGCTGCGCAGTTCGAACGGCTTCCATCTGATCAAGCTCTTGGCCAAACGCGGAGGCATTGCAGCACAGGCTGTCGAGCAGACACACGCGCGGCATATCCTGATCAAGGTCAATGAAGTCGTGTCGGAGTCAGAGGCACGGCATAAGCTGGAGAGTTTGCATGCACGGATCAAACATGGTGCAAGCTTTGCCGAGTTGGCCAGGCTTTTCTCGCAGGACGGTTCGGCCTCCAAAGGTGGCGATCTTGGCTGGATCTATCCCGGCGATACCGTTCCGGAGTTCGAACGGGCGATGAATCTTCTCGCACCGGGCGAGCTCAGCCAACCGGTCCAGTCACCGTTCGGTTTTCACCTGATCGAAGTTCTCGATCGCCGTATCCAGGACGTTTCGAGTGAGCGGCGACGCGCTGCGGCGCGCCAGACGCTCCGCGAACGCAAGCTTGACGAAGCCTACCAGGACTGGCTGCGGCAGGCTCGCGACCGGGCATATGTGGAGATTCGGCTTGATGAAGGCTGAGCGCATGGCGTCTTTGCCCGTACTGGCCGTCACGGCTGGCGAACCGGCCGGCGTCGGCCCGGAGATCTGCTTGCGCCTGCTTGAGCGCGCGCGTGAACGACCGTTTCCTGCACGCATCGTCATTCTCGCAGATCGTTCGCTGCTTGCTGCGAGGGCGGAGCTGCTGAATCTGCCCGGCGACTTGCGCGATTGGGATCCTTCGCTGCCGCCGCAAGCAGGTACACTGGAGATTCTTCACCTGCCCTTGGCGATCGATGCCCATCCAGGTCGGCTGGCTCCAGCCAATTCTCCGTACGTGCTAGCGCTGCTCGATCGCGCACTTGCCGGATGCCTGTCCGGAGAATTTTCTGCGATGGTTACCGCACCGGTGCATAAGGGGGTGATCAACGACGCCGGAATTCACTTCACCGGCCATACCGAATACCTGGCCGAGCGAACGGGAACACCTCGGGTGGTGATGATGTTGGCCGGAGGAGGTCTGCGTGTCGCCTTGGTGACGACGCATCTGCCCCTCAAGGATGTGCCGGCTGCCGTGACCGAAGTCGCGATTGCCGAAACGCTGCGCATTCTGCATCGCGAGATGGGGAGCAAATATGGCATTGCTAGGCCACGCATCCTGGTTGCCGGCCTCAATCCGCATGCTGGTGAAGGAGGCTACTTGGGCCGCGAAGAGATCGACGTGATCATCCCGGTGCTTGACAGGCTGAGGGCCGAAGAAGACATGACTCTGCTTGGGCCACTGCCGGCCGATACGATGTTCTCGCCGCCGGTGCTGGCACGCGGTGACTGCGTTCTGGCAATGTATCACGACCAAGGACTGACGGCGCTCAAGTATGCGAGTTTTGGTCACGGGATCAACGTCACTCTGGGACTGCCGATCATCCGCACGTCGGTTGATCATGGGACTGCGCTCGAACTCGCTGGCAGCGGGCAAGCGGATCCCGGGAGCCTGTTGGTAGCCATCGAGCATACGATCGAGATGGTCAAGAGAGCCAACCGCAAAGGCTGATCGAATGAGGCCGCCTATCGCGCGCAAGCGCTTTGGCCAGAATTTTCTGGTTGATCAGCAGATCATAACGGACTTCGTCGATCTGCTGGCGGTACAGCGAGACGATCTGCTCGTTGAGATTGGTCCCGGCCTGGGCGCCTTGACAGGCCCGCTCTTGAGACGGCTCGACCATCTACATGTGGTCGAGATCGATCGCGATATCATCATCTGGCTGCTGCAAGCGTATACGTCCGAGAAACTGACGGTGCATGCGGGCGATGCGCTGGCATTCGCCTTCGGTGAGTTAGCCGACGCTGCAGGCACCGGCCTGCGCGTCGTTGGAAATCTTCCTTACAACATCTCGACTCCGCTCCTTTTTCACCTTGCCGGCTTTGGCAACTGCGTGCGCGATATGCACTTCATGCTGCAGAAGGAAGTCGTCGAGCGCATGGTCGCGGTACCCGGCAGTGGCGAATTCGGACGCTTGTCGGTGATGCTGCAATACCGATTCGTGATGCACAGGCTGCTTGACGTCCCACCGGAGGCGTTCGATCCCGTGCCAAAGGTACACTCGGCGATCGTGCGTCTGATTCCGCGCCCAGCAGCAGCATTGTCGGCGATCGACGCCCCCCTGTTCGCCAGGCTGGTGTCGACGGCCTTCGCACAGCGACGCAAGATGTTGCGCAACAGTCTCAGGGGCCTGGTCGACGATTCACTGCTGGCAGTGCTTGGAATTTCACCCGCCTGTCGGGCCGAGGATCTATCGGTTGACGACTACATCCGCCTAGCCAACAGCCTCAAGACGGCGTGCTACAGTAAAGCTGCCGACCTGACCTCGACCGTTGAGGCATGAGCCACCCGGTTCGACTCTGAAAAGGACTATCTCCCGTCTGCTGGCCGTGCGCTTCGCCACCCGGATGGTGCCGGCGAGAAGCAGTGGAAATCACAGGCAGTTCCGACTTTCCTTGAATACCTGCGCACCAGCCGACGGGATGACCATGCACTGGCATACTACGGCCAACCGCTCGCTCGGAATGGAGCGCAGCGCTGGATAGAGCGCCAGTGGTGCGTGCGGCAGCTTTTCCGGAATCGTGGGCATCAGTCAGCCAATACAGCAGTGACCGGTGCGTGATCCGACGGCCGTTCGAGTTTTCGTACTTCCCGGTTGATTGCGGCGCCCCTGCAGCGATCGGCGAGGGGTCTGGACAACAGGATGTGGTCGATCCGCAGCCCCCGGTTTTTCTGAAAAGCGAGCATCCTGTAGTCCCACCAGGAGAAACTCTTGTCGGCTTGCGCGAAGAGGCGAAAACTGTCCATCAGGCCGAGACTCAGCAAACGCTGTAAAGCGGCACGTTCAGGCTCCGAACACAGGATCTGCCCGGCCCAGGCCACCGGGTCGTATACGTCCCGGTCATCCGGTGCAATGTTGAAATCGCCGGCCAGGATCAGTTGAGGATTGGTGTCGAGTTTTTCGGAGATCCATTTGGCGAGGGCATCCAGCCACTCTAGCTTGTAAGCATACTTGTCACTGCCAACGGCTTGTCCATTCGGGACGTAGGCGCAAACCACGCTGATGCCGCTGACTGTCAAAGCCAGCAGGCGTTTCTGCTCATCTGGGTAGAGCGGATTGCCGACAACGATATCCGTCGGCGTTTCTCGCGTCAGCAGGGCAACACCGTTGTACGTTTTCTGTCCAGAGAAAACGGCCTGATAGCCCAGGGCTGCGATTTCCTGACTCGGGAAGTCCTGGTCCTGAAGTTTGGTTTCCTGCAGGCAAACAACGTCTGGTTGCTGGTCTGCCAGCCATGCGAGCAGTTGCGGCAGGCGGACCTTGAGTGAGTTGACATTCCACGAGGCAATTTTCATGTCTGGCCGAACCGATGATGAAATTGGGCAAAGGAGGTCATGCAGGCGGCAATGGATTGGAACTGTTGTGCTTGTGCGTATGTTATCGTACTGGCGCGGTTTGCAGCCATGTCGGACGGCAGTACCGGCAGGCTGGATTGCTGTGTTTCCTGCCCGCCAACCGCTTCAGACGACGAGCAGCCGCCTGATCTCCGCCAGTCCCGCCGAAAGCATCGCCAGATCCTGTGGCTCATTGCCCTTCAGTTCATTGAGTACCGAGCTGGCTTCCGTGGTGGCCGGCAGGCTGCCGCCGAGAAACTGTCGCAGGAGGTGCTGCCGAAGACTGGCCAGCTCGCCGCCGAGCTGCGCGCGGGCCCTCGCCTGCCAGCGGTTTCCGGCTGGCAGGTGGGAGACGGCAGCGGCCAGCCAGTCCAGATCGATTTGCCCTTCGAGAACGGCGAGTGCTTCAGTCACGTCGTCCAACGGGTAGCCACAGGCGCGCGTCAGATTCACCCGCTCGAACGCTGCCACGATCGTAGCACGCTCGTCGATCAACGCGGTGATGGCAACTGCACCGTTTCTGCCCTGACGAATGCGGTCGATGGTTGCGACGACGGCACTGCCGTATTCGGTCATCAACTGGGCAATGCGAGTACCTCGCAGATGCTGCGTCAGTACCAGCTGCGTCGCCGCCGCCAGCATCGCCCGCAACCCGGTCATCAACGCCAGTTGCCGGGTGGCGTCGATGATCAGATCCAGCGACTCGATCTCCTGCCACAGCGTTTCGGCGTCGAGCACGCTGCTGGCGGCATACCACGCACCTGCCACCTGCGCCGCCGAGGCGCCGGTTTCGTCACCGAGCTGCAAAACAAAGGTCGTTCCCATGCGATTCACCAGACGATTGACGAGTTGCGTGGCGATGATGTCGCGCCTTAGAGGATGCGCAGGCAGCAGTTCTCGGCAACGTACGAGCAGGGGTGCAGGGAAGTAGGCTACCAGCAATTGATGCATGTCTTCGCTGTCGGGCAGACTCGACGCCAGGAGGATTTCCTTGAGCGCTATCTTGGCATAGGCCAGGAGCACCGCGATCTCCGGTGCGGTCAGGCCGCGCTTCTGCTGCGCGCGTTCGGCAAGGCCCTTATCGTCGGGCAAGAATTCGATGCCGCGGTGCAGGGAACCGCGGGCCTCCAGGTGGCGAATCAAACGGCCATGCACCTCGATCAGACTTGCTCCGGCTGCCGCTTCGAGGGCAATCGCCTGCGTCTGCTGATAGTTGTCGGCAAGGACCAGTGACGCGACCGCGTCGGTCATCGAGGCGAGCAGCGCGTCACGCTGCTTGCCGGTCATGTCGCCACGCCTGATCAGCCCGGCCAGCAGGATCTTGATGTTGACCTCGTGGTCGGAGCAATCGACACCGGCCGAGTTGTCGATTGCGTCGGTGAATATCCGGCCGCCATTGAGCGCAAACTCGATGCGCCCCTTCTGCGTCAAGCCGAGGTTGCCGCCTTCGCCGATTACCCGTGCCTTGAGCTGGCTAGCGTCGACCCGCAGAATGTCGTTGCCGCGATCATTGGCTTCCTGATGGCTCTGGGAGCTGGCCTTGACGTAGGTTCCGATGCCACCGTTATAGAGCAGGTCCACCGGCGCCTGCAGCAGGGCCTTGATCAGTTCGGGGGGAGTCATCTGGCTGGCAGTGCTGCCCAGCCACGCGCGCAGCTCGGGTGACAACGGGATCGACTTGGCCGTTCGCGACCACACGCCGCCGCCCTCGGAAATCAGCGCCGGATCGTAGTCCGCCCACGAAGACCGCGGCAGCGCAAAGAGACGTTGCCGCTCGGCAAAGCTGCGCGCTGGGTCCGGGTTCGGGTCGAGGAAGATATGCCGGTGATCGAAGGCGGCCAGCAGCCGGATTTCTGAAGAGAGCAACATGCCATTACCGAAAACGTCGCCGGACATGTCGCCAATCCCAACGACGGTGAACGGCTGCGTCTGCGTATCCAGACCGATTTCCCGGAAGTGCCGCTTGATAGCTTCCCATGCACCTCGGGCGGTGATGGCCATTTTCTTGTGGTCGTAACCGACCGAGCCGCCCGAGGCAAAGGCATCACCAAGCCAGAAGCCATACTCGATGGCAATGCTGTTGGCGATGTCCGAGAAGGTTGCAGTCCCCTTGTCGGCAGCGACGACCAGATAGGGGTCGTCGCCATCGCGACGGCGCACGCCATTCGGCGGCACGACCTGACCGTCGACCAGGTTGTCGGTCAGGTCGAGCAGGCCACGGATGAAGGTCGAATAACAGGCAATTCCCTCGGCCTGCAAGGCTTCCCGTTCGCCAGCCGCCGGCAGGCGTTTGCAGACGAACCCCCCTTTCGACCCCAGCGGAACGATCACTGCATTCTTCACCATCTGCGCCTTGACCAGACCGAGCACCTCGGTGCGGAAGTCTTCCATGCGGTCGGACCAGCGCAGGCCTCCGCGCGCCACCCGCGCACCGCGCAGGTGCACGCCCTCGACCCGCTCGTTGTAGACGAAGATTTCGTAGAGCGGCGCCGGCGCGGGCAGAAAAGGGATGTCTCTTGACGAGAACTTGAAAGACAGGTAACTCTTGGCCTGGCCGTCATGACCCGATTGATAGGCGTTCGTCCGCAGCGTTGCCTCAATGACCGTCTGCAGCGCAGAAAGAATGCGATCATCATCAGGATTGCTGACTTGCAACAAGGCCGTGCTGACTTCATCGGAGAACGCCCTGGCACGTGCCTCGTCTGCTGCCGGAGAAAAGAGTGCCTCGAACAGGTCGACCAGCGCCCGCGTTATCCGGAAATGCGTCGCCAGACAGCGCTGCACATAGGTCTGGCTGAACGGCAAACCGGCTTGCCGCAGGTAACGGCTGTAGGCACGCAGGATGCTGATCTGCCGCCCGTCGAGACCCGCCAGCAGGACCAGGCGATTGAAACCGTCGTTCTCGGCCTGGTCGCGGAACAGGTTCTCGAGCAGGTCGATGAAGGATCGCCGGGTCGTTTCGTCATCCAGTGCCGCAGCCTGCGGCAGGCGCACTGCGAAGTCGGCAATGTGCAGGTCGCTTCTGGGCAGGCTGAACGGCTGTTCGGAGAGTACCGTCAGTCCCATGTTCTCCAAGACCGGCAGAATCGCCGACAGCGGTCGCGGCCTGCCGCGACGGAACAGTTTCAGGTGCTGGTGTGAGCCATCGTCGCCCTGGGCTGCGCTCAGCTTCACTTCGACACGGCCACTCTGCTCGGCGGCTTCCAGTCGCTCGAGGTCGGACACCGCGGAAGCCGGTGTGACCCGCTCCTGGTACGATAGCGGCAGTTCCAGCGAATAGCGACGCAACAGGCTGTTGCCGCGCTCCTCGCCATAGTGCCCGACGAGATTCTGTTTCAGTTCTTCGGCCCAGCCGCGCACGATGCGCGCCACCTGCCTTTCGATCGCGTCGGCATCGTAGCGGTAGTTGGTACCGACCGGCGTACGGGCGATGAAATGCAGACGAGCCAGCCGCGACTCGCCGAGCATGACAAAATAGTCGACGCGCTCGGCAGCGAGGCTTTCATGAAGGAGCGCAGAGATGCGCTCACGGATGGTGGTGTCGAAACGGTCGCGCGGCATATAAACGATCGCCGAAACATAGCGCCCCCAGGCGTCGTCGCGCAGAAAGATGCGCACCTGTTCGCGCTCGTGTAATGAGACGATGCCGCTAGCGATACGGACCAGATCCTGGTGAGCGATTTCGATCAACTCGTCACGCGGATAGGTTTCAAGGACATTGAGCAGGGTCTTGTCGCGATGGCTGCGAGGCAGGAAGCCGAGATCTTCCCGTACAGCGGCAATCTTGCGTCGCAGCAGCGGTGCATCGGTTGCCGCCACATGGTAGACGTGCGCCGTGTAGAGGCCGACGAAAGCACGTAATCCGACGATATTGCCATCGGCGTCATAACGCTTGGCGGCAATGAAATCAAGGTAGGCCGAGCGATGAACCGTCGAGCGCGCATCCGCCTTGACCAGAATTACGGGCAGGGGATCTCTGGCCAGTTCCGCGACGGCGCCGGGAATTCCCGCCAGGCAATGGCCAAAGCGGGGATGATCGGCGCTTCGGAGAATACCGAGTCCGCTGCCGGCAACGCGCGCGAGTTTGCTGTCGCCGACGGCCACCTGGTAATCGGCATAACCGAGAAAGACAAAATTGTTGGCGGCGATCCAGGCCAGATACGCCGCAGCTTCGTCGGCCTCGGCAAGCGTCACGGCTGTCATCTCGGTGTGTGCTTCGCGCATGCGCTCGTGCATCTTCGGGCCATCTTCGACGGCCGCGCGCACGTCGGCGAGCACGCCCAGAATTTCCTGATGCAGGGTATCGATCAGTCCGGCCTCGCCAATGCGATCGATCTCGAGGTGGATCCAGGACTCCGGCCGACTGCCGGCAGCGCCACGCGGCCGCGTGGCCTGCAGCCTGCCATCGACATCGCGCTCGGCGCCCAGCAGTGGATGCAGCAAACGATGGATCACCAGTCCATGGTGGTACACCAGCATGGTGATCGAATCGACCAGAAACGGCATGTCGTCGGTGACGACATCGATCACGGTATGCGGAGAGTGCCAGCCATGCCGGTCAAAATCCGGAGTATAGAGAGCGGCCGTGGCTTGTTTCGGCGCGCGCACCTCGCCCAACCGGAAATGCTGGACAGCCGCCCCGAGAAGCTCTTCGGGACTCGCGTCCGTGGCGCTGCCCAATTCCACATCGACGAAGTAGCCATCGAGGAATTCGCCGATGCGCGCCGAAAGGTGCTGCTGCTCGGCGATTTCGCGCAGATTGCGGCGCAGGTTGTGGGTAGACTCGCTGATCAGTGCCATGCCGTTCTCCTTCTCTCGAATCGATCGGGTATCGCCTTGCTGGCCACTGACGCCTGCACCACTCCAGGCAGGCCCTGAGTCAGACGGTACTCAATGGTGCAGAATCTTGGCCAAAAACTGTTGTGCTCGCTCCGAACGAGCGTGTTCGAAAAAAGCCTCCTTGCTGTCGTCCTCGACGATACGGCCCTGATCCATGAAGATCACCCGGTTGGCGACGCGTTTGGCAAAGCCCATCTCGTGCGTGACGCACATCATGGTCATTCCCTCCTGTGCCAGCTCGGTCATCACGTCAAGCACTTCGTTGACCATTTCCGGATCGAGCGCCGAAGTCGGTTCGTCGAAGAGCATGCAGATCGGGTCCATGGCCAGCGCTCTGGCAATCGCCACACGCTGCTGCTGCCCACCGGAAAGCTGGCCCGGATATTTCTCCGCCTGCGCACGCAGGCCGACCCGATCGAGCAACTTGAAACCCTTCTCGCGCGCCAGCTCCTGGGTACGCCCGAGCACCTTGGTCTGGGCAATGGCCAGGTTATCGATGATACTCATGTGCGGAAAGAGTTCGAAATTCTGGAAAACCATGCCCACCGTCGAGCGCAGCTTGGCAAGGTTGGTTTTCGGATCGCCGACGGACACGCCATTGACGATGATTTCGCCACTCTGAAAGGGTTCGAGGCCATTGACACACTTGATCAGTGTCGACTTGCCCGAACCAGACGGGCCACAGACGACGATGACTTCACCCTTGTGCACCTGCGTCGTGCAGTCAGAGAGGACATGGAAGGAACCGTAATGCTTGCTCACCTTGTTCATCGTAATCACGAAAGTCTCCTCGATTCATGGCTGCAAGCGGCATCAGGCCGTCTTCAGCTTGTTCTGGTAGTAGCGAACGATTCGCGACGCGGTGAAGCAGATCACGAAATAAACAGCACCGGCAAAGAGCAGCAACTCGACCAGGCGCCCGTCACGGTCACCAACCTTGTAGGCGGCGCCGAAGAAGTCAGCCAAGGCTGAAACATAGACCAGCGAGGTGTCCTGGAAGAGGATGATTCCCTGTGTCAGCAGCAGGGGAACCATGTTGCGGAAAGCCTGCGGCAGCACCACCAGGCGCATCGCCTGGCCGTAGGTCATGCCGAGCGCGCTGGCGGCACCCATCTGGCCTTTCGGAACCGACTGGATACCGGCACGAATGATCTCCGAGTAGTAAGCCGCCTCGAACAGCGCAAAACCGGCAATCGCCGAGGAAAGGCGCATGTCCGAACCACGCGGGAAGCCGAAGAGGCTTTCCAGCAGATGCGGCACGATCAGAAAAAACCACAACAACACCATGACCAGCGGAATGGCCCGGAAAAGATTCACGTAGCCAGCCGCGAACCATGACAGCGGCTTGACCGGCGAGAGGCGCATCAGTGCCAGCAGGGTGCCCCAGACAATCCCGAAAATCACCGCGCTGACCGTGATCTTGAGGGAAATCTTCATGCCCTCCCAGAGAAAAGGCAGCGCATTGGGAATCGAAGACCAGTCGAATTCATGCATCTCACTTGCCTCCAAGATAGCCGGGGACGCGCACATGCTCTTCCACCCAGCGCATGCCGAACATCACCACCACATTGATCAGCAGGTAGGCGATCGTCACCGCGATGAACGACTCGTAGGGCTGCGCCGTGTAATCCACCAGTTGCCGGCCCTGGGCGGCCAGTTCCAGCAGGCCGATTGTCGAACATACGGCCGAGTTCTTGAAAATGTTCAGAAACTCCGAGGTCAGCGGCGGCACGATCAAACGCACCGCCATCGGCAACATCACATAGCGATAAGTCTGCGGCAAGGTGAAGCCCATCGCCAAGCCGGCGTTTTTCTGTCCCGGCGGCAGCGAATTGATCCCCGAACGCACCTGTTCAGCGACGCGCGCGCTGGTGAACAGCGCCAGGCAGACCATCGAGGCAAGAAACTGCTGCATGATCGGGTTGGTCTGCTTGAAGGCGTTGCCGAGGGCCTCGGGCAGCAGCTCGGGCATCACAAAATACCAGAGGAAGAGTTGCACCAGCAGCGGGATGTTGCGAAAAATTTCGACGTAGGCCGTGGCCAGCCCCGACAGCCACTTGTTCGGGACCGTCCGCAGGACGCCGACCACAGCGCCAAGCGCCAGCGCGATCAGCCAGGCCGACAGCGACAGGGCGATGGTCATCTTGAAGCCGTAGAACATCCAGCCGAGATAGGTATCGTCACCCGTTGCCGTCGGCTGCAGAAAGATTCCCCAGTTCCAGTTGTAACCCATCGATGCTTCTCCTAACGGTCATGGCTACTTCAGACACTCCCCGATCATGATAATCATGACCGTTTCCCTCCGCATTCCGGCTGGTACGCCGGAATCGCTCGATGAGCACGGAACAGGCTCCGCGAATTCCCCATCTCGCCATCGATCCCTTGTGGTCGCATACGCTCTTCCGCTGGCGAGCGAGGGGAGGTTCGTGAGTCGCTGACGCGACTTCCATGGAAAGAGGCAGGAAAGTCCTGGACCGCCCTGCCCTGCCCTGGTTTCCGAACCGAGCTCAATACTCCCAGAAAATCCGTTGCAGTTCCTTGCTGTCCTGAGTCTTGGTCAAAGCCACCAGGGCAAGAATGCGTGCTTTCTGCGGGTTGAGATCGTGCGCGACCACCCAGTCGTACTTGTCGTCGGGTTGCTCGGCGTTGCGCAACACAAAGCCACCGGCATTGACATGCGATGAACGGATGATCTGAATCCCTTTGCCGCGCAGTTCCTGCAGACTGGGCACGACGGCGCTGCTCACCGAACCATTGCCGGTACCTGCATGAACGATCGCCTTGGCGCCATTCGCCGCAAAAGCGCGGTAGGCCGTATCCGAAGCATTGCCCGATCCATAGGCGATCTCGACCGATGGGAGCGTGTCGATTTTGTCGATGTCGAATTCGGAATGGCTGGTATGCCGCTTGGCGGGCAGACGGAACCAGTAGTTCTTGCCCTCAACGACCATCCCCAGCGGCCCCCAGGGACTCTTGAAGGCTTCGGTCCTGAGGTTGACCATCTTGGCGACATCGCGACCGCTGTTGATCTCGTCGTTCATGGTCACCAGCACCCCTTTGCCACGCGCGTCCTTGCTGGCCGCAACACTGACCGCGTTGAACAGATTCAGCGTGCCATCGGCCGACATCGCGGTTCCCGGTCGCATCGAGCCGACCACGACGATGGGTTTGTCGGTGCGCACCACCAGATTGAGAAAGTAGGCGGTTTCTTCGAGCGTATCGGTGCCGTGCGTGATCACTACGCCATCCACGTCATTCTGCTTGACCAGCGCTGCGACACGCTTGGCCAGAGTCACCAGGTTGGCATTGGTAAAGCTCTCCGAGGCAATCTGGAAGACCTGTTCTCCGCGCACCGCGGCCACCGTGTTCAACTGCGGAATGCCAGCGATCAGCTTGTCCACTGGCACCTTAGCCGCCTGATAGGTGGCGCTGTTGGTGACATCGGCGCCCGCACCGGCGATCGTACCACCCGTAGCGAGAATCACGACGTTCGGCTGGTCGGCAGCCAGTGCAGCGCTGCAGACGAGAAGCGTTGCCGCCATTGCCATCGACCAGCGTCTTGCCATTTGATTCAACATGGTTCCTCCTTTGCTTGTGGTCTGTGGTCCATTCTGGTTCCATTCCGGGGTCCGGCAGCCCCCCCCCGGAATGCGCCGTTCCGGGAGCCGATCAGCCAGCCCCGGCACGACAACTTACTCGAACGCCTTGTCGTTGGGCGCCTTGAATAGCTTCTTGACGGCTTCGGAAAGCGGGAAATTGAGGTTCAGGCCTTTCGGCGGGATTGGTTGCAGAAACCACTTGGCGTAGATTTTTTCGGCTTCACCCGAGGTCATGGCCTTGGCCAGTGCACCATCGACGACCTTCTTGAAGGCCGGGTCATCCTTGCGCAACATGCAGCCATAGGCTTCAAACGACTGCGGCGTGCCGACCACCACCCAGTCGCTGGCTTTCTTGGCCTTGGCCATTTCGCCGTAGAGCAGCGCGTCGTCCATCATGAAGGCGACCGCGCGGCCGGTCTCCAGGGTCAGAAAGGCTTCTCCGTGGTCCTTGGCGCTGATGATGTTCATCTTCATCTGCTTGTCCTCGTTCATCTTGCGCAGCAGACGCTCCGAGGTGGTACCGGCCGTGGTCACGACATTCTTGCCCGCCAGTTCGGGGAAATCGGTGATCCCGGAATTGGTCTTGGTCATCAAACGGGTGCCGATGATGAAGATGGTATTGGAAAAACTGACCTGCTTCTGACGTTCGGTGTTGTTGGTCGTCGAACCACATTCCAGGTCGACCGAGCCGTTCTGGACCAGCGTGATGCGGTTCGCCGAGGTCACCGGCATCAGCTTGATGTCAAGCTTGGCCAGCTTCAGCTCTGCCTTGATGGCGTCGACCGCCTTCATCATCATCTCCTGCGAATAGCCGATGACCTGCTGCTTGTCGTCATAATACGAGAAGGGTATCGACGACTCGCGATGCCCGAGCGTGATGACTCCGGTTTCCTTGATCTTCTTCAGCGTGCCGGTCAGTTCCTGCGCCAGAACCGGTGCCGACAGCAGGCTCGCCGACAGCGTTGCTGCCAGCATAAGACCTCTGCAATATGGGCTCATTGTGTCTCCTCCATGTGTCTTCAGGTAATTGATGGGTGAAATCCAGGGAAATCAGGCCATCCCCCCGATTCCCGGAGGTTTCGATTCTGGCATGACTTGCGCATTCAGCCAAGCGCCAATTCAATGATGATTCGGTCATGAAAGGAAAGTTCCCCCGGCTGGCGGCCATGCTGACGGCCATGACTTTTCCAGGCACCCCAGATTCATGGCAGTGATGAGCGTTTCCCGCTCGCACGGCCCGCGCTGCATCGCCCCGATGTTGACCCCATGCCTGCACATGGCAGCGCACGCAAGCCGTACAATTCCGGCAACACCCTGACCAGACCCACTCAAGCGATGAGGCCTATGCACATCCGCTACAGCATCCGTCCGAGCAGGCCTGCGGCGCATCTTCTCGAAGTGCGCTGCACGCTTGCCACACCCGACCCGGCCGGGCAGCGTTTCGCAATGCCGGCCTGGATCCCCGGCAGCTACCTGATTCGTGACTTCGCGCGCCACATCGTCGCGATTCGTGCCGAGACCGCTGGCAAAATGGTCGCGCTAACCAAGATCGACAAACATAGCTGGCAGGCTGCACCGGTTGGCAAGGGTGTGGCGCTTACCGTCATCTGCGAGGTCTACGCCTGGGATCTCTCGGTACGCGCTGCGCATGTCGACCAGACACACGCCTTTTTCAATGGCAGCAACGTATTCCTGCGCGCCCTCGGTCATGAACATCTGCCATGTCTGGTCGATATCCAGCGGCCGATCGGCAGGGACTTCGAAGCCTGGCGTGTCGCCACTGCGCTCACCCCGGCATGCGACCAGACTAGCCAGCGACACGCTTTCGGTCTCTACCGAGCCGCCAACTATGACGAATTGATCGATCACCCGGTCGAAATGGGCACTTTCACGCTGGCCACATTCACGGCCTGCGGTGTCCCGCACGAGATCGCCATCAGCGGGCGTCATGACTGCGACCTGGCGCGCCTGACCGCCGACCTGCAGCGTATCTGTGAATGGCAGATCCGCTTCTTCGGCGAACCGGCACCGATGCCGCATTACGTTTTCCTGGTCACCGCCGTCGACGATGCATATGGCGGACTTGAGCATCGGGCTTCGACGGCGCTGCTCTGCGCCCGCGACGATCTGCCCTACCCTGGCATGCGCGGCACACCGAAGCGCTATCGCAGCTTTCTCGGTCTGTGCAGCCACGAGTATTTCCACGCATGGAACGTCAAGCGCATCCAGCCTGCAGCATTCTCGTCCTACAATCTCGATGCCGAGAACTACACCACCCTGCTCTGGGCCTTCGAGGGTTTCACCTCGTACTACGACGACCTGGCGCTACTACGCTGCGGCCTGATCCCGTTGAAAGACTGGCTGGCGCTGGTCGCCAGGACGATCGATAAGGTCCACGACAACCCCGGTCGGCAGCGGCAAACGCTTGCCGAGTCGAGTTTCGACGCCTGGACGAAATACTACCGGCCAGACGAAAACACCCCGAATGCAGTGGTCAGCTACTACACCAAGGGAGCGCTGGTGGCGCTGGCACTCGACCTGAAGCTGCGCGCCGAGACCAGCAACCGGATTTCACTGGACGACGTGATGCGCGCGCTCTGGCAACGCCATGGCCAGGGTGAGCAGCGCTGCGGCATTGGCGACGAGGACATCCGGCTGCTCGCCGAAGAACTGTCCGGCCTCGACCTCGAGCACTTTTTCGCCGAAGCCATCCATGGCACGACCGACGTGGACCTGGCGCAATTGCTGCGGCCCTTTGGCATCCGGCTGAAGCGTTCGGCAATCTCCACCAACCCGTCGCTCGGCGTGAGAACCAGCAGCGACGGCAGCGAGGTCCGATTGACGACAGTCTACGAAGACAGCCCGGCGCAGGTCGCCGGACTGTCGGCCGGCGACCTGCTGCTGGCGATCGATGGCTTGCGAGTCACGCCATCGACCTTCGACCGCCTGTTGAGTCGCCGTCAGGCCGGCGAAATGGTCCACCTGCATGCCTTTCGACGCGACGAACTGATGGAATTCACGGTTCAACTCGGCGCGCCGGCCAAGGATCGCCACCAGTTGCAGTTGCAGCGAAAACGCAACTCCCTGCGCAAGAACTGGCTGCAGGGGTAGCGCATCGACGATAATCCGCCACTGCATGATCCAGCCCCGCCAGACTCCACCCATTGCCTCTTCGTACGCCAGATGACCAAGCTCGCCGACCTCCGCAAAAGCTACGAACGCGCCGAACTCAGTGAGGACGCGTCACTCGCCGACCCCCTCAAACAGTTCGAGAAATGGATCAGCGAAGCGATCAGCGCGCAAGTCCCCGAGCCCAACGCCATGACCCTGGCGACGGTAGACAGCCGCCTGCGCCCGTCGACCCGCGTGGTGCTGATCAAGGGCTATGACGAAAAGGGCATCACCTGGTTCACCAACTACGATAGTCGCAAGGGTCGCGAACTCGCTGCCAACCCCTGGGCAGCGCTGCAGTTTCATTGGGTCGACCTGGAGCGGGTGGTGCGCATCGAGGGTTGCGTCGAAAAAGTGAGTGCCGCCGAAAGCGATGCGTACTTCGCCAGCCGCCCACTCGATTCGCGCATCGGCGCCTGGGCGAGTCCGCAGAGCCAGGTGATTGCCAGCCGCAGCGTCCTCGTCGGCAATGCCGCCCGCTATGGCGCAAAGTTCCTGCTGCACCCGCCCCGTCCACCGCACTGGGGCGGCTACCGGCTGCGTCCCGATACCTGGGAATTCTGGCAGGGCAGAAAGAGCCGTCTGCACGACCGTCTTCGCTACCGACTGAACAACGATCAGCAATGGGTTCGCGAACGCCTGGCGCCGTGACCTTCGCGGGGACCGGAATGCTCGGAATACTCGCCACCTCGCCTTGAGTCGTGCTCCCGACGCAACCCACCTGCAACTTGCTTACCGGAGCAGGCACTGTCGACGGACTGGGCCATCAATCGGCCACGGCCGGGACAATTTCCTCAACGACGGCCCGCATCCCCGTACAACGCCATTTGACTTCCAGATCGTAAAGACGCAAGCCATAGCGTCGCAGCGGGTCGCTCGCGTAGGCCGGACGCGGGTCCTGCGCCAATACCTCACACAGCAGCGCCGCCAGGTCCGGCCAGCGAGATTCGTGCTGGCACAATTGCATCGCCGCCTGCCTGCTGAAATCGACCGCCAGTTGCGGCGGCGGACCCTCGACGAAACCACTGCGGGCCGCCGGCTCGCTCTCGACAAAGGGAAGGTAAGGTTTGATGTCGAGGACTGGTGTTCCGTCAAGCAGGTCAACGCCGCCAAAAGTCAATACCACCCCCGTACGCGTTTCAATGGACAATAATTCAACCAGCGACAGCCCCAGAGGATTCGGGCGAAACGGGCTGCGGCTGGCGAATACACCAACGCGTTGATTGCCTCCCAGCCGCGGCGGCCGAACCGTCGGGTGCCAATCGCCGCTGCAGTGGTGGAAGACAAAACTGAGCCAGACATGCGAGAAGGCCGCCAGGCCACGCACCGCTTCCTCCCGGTCATAAGGTCGCAGCAGGCGCAGTTGGCCGCGTGCATGCGGTGCCAGGCGCGGCTGACGAGGAATGCCGAAGCGCTCCCGAAATGGCGTCGCCAGATAGCCGATCGGCGACAAGGTGATGTCAGCCACCGACCTTCCCCTAAGCCGGCGAAGCCGGAACCAAACAGCTTGAAGTGGTTGTCGTAACGGAAGAGAGCAAGTGTAGGTGACGACCATGACCGAAATGCTGACTGATCGGTATCAAGAACGGCTTGCAGGAGTGCCGTCGTGCTACGACCGGGTAGTGATTACCGGAACCTAGCCGGGCGCCTGTTATGCGGCGGGGATGACGAGTTTCCTTAATGCCAATCACATCCGCATTGTTGACTACCCTCGTTTGGCCGAGCCGCTGCGTGATCGCCTTCATGAAACCGCACAGGCGCTGGCGAGTATGCACGGAGCGCGAATCGAGCACATTCCCCAGACGCCTGTCCGCCAGGAAGAGGTCGTTGCCACAGTGCTCAAGGACCCTGGCGATCCCCCTGGGTTGGTGCATCTCCTCTCCGCGATGGAAGCCTGCGACGCCTACGAACCGTAGCACGACAAGCAAACTCACCAGACCTTTCTGTGCCATACCTCGGGCAAGTGCCTCCACTATTATTTCTACTGGATCGACAAAACTCTCGGACTCATCTCCCTGCGTGTCCCGACGTGCTGTCCTTTCCGGTTTCAGTTCTACTGTAATGGCCACAGTTGGCTGGCGCGTTCTCTCGAAGCCGAAAGGATAGACTACGCGATGGCTGACAATGCCTTCATTCGTGTCGGCGACTGGGCACGTGCCCAGCAACTTGCCGACGGCTTCTCGCCAGACACCCTGCACGCGATCCTGGACCGCTATGCCCAGCAGTGCTGCCCGGTGCTCGATGTCTCCGGCCAGACCTACCAAGGGAGTCTGATGCAGGTTGAAGACTCTACTGATCGGGTGTTTCGCTCCGAAGAGATCATCAAGCCGCTCTACGAGGAACTCTCCCGGCAGGCGATCTTCTCGGTCAAGGCCGAGCAGGTGGCGAGTTTCCTGGGCAAGAAGATGACACCGCAACTGGCACAGGAAATCGGCAGTCGCTTGGCCACCCGCATCGAAGGTCCCTGTATCCAGCACCGCCTCGGTCAGGTATCGATCAAGATGTACGACAAGTTCCATCGCGTCTTGCGCTTGGAAACCACTACCAACGACGTGTCCTGCTTCAAACACTACCGCAAGGGGGAACATCGTGATCACCACGAAACCCACGAAATCGCCCCGCTCAGGAAGACCATCTACAGCCTCATCGATTTGCGCCAAATTCTGCTCGGCTGTCACCGGCGCTACCTGGAATACCTGTCCGCTCTCGACGACCCTTCTGCAGGTGATCGCAACCTGCATCGACTCACCCGCCCGAAGATCGTCGACGGCCATACCCTCCAGGGTTTCAACTTCTTCGATTCGACGCAGCAAACGTCGCTGCGCGCCTTGCAGCGTCCTGAGTTCAACATCCAAGGCATTCGCCGTGCCGATTTGTCGCGCTTCTTGCCCAATCTCTCCGTGTCGAGCATGACCCGTTACCTTGGGCGTCTGCGCAAGTTCGGCCTGATCAAGAAAGTCGCCCATAGCGACCGCCATGATCTGACCCGTCTTGGCCGTAGCGCCATTGCCGCCGCTTGCCGCATCACCGCTCAAATCATCGTTCCCGCTCTCGCAGGCGCTACCGCATGACAAAGTCTGCTCACAAAATGTATAGATCTCAGTCATAAGCGCCTAAAGAACGCAGACTCGCAGGCGCATCACAGTAAGGCGCGCTTGCCTGCTGACCATCCTCCGTGGCAGCCGTACCGCCTCAGCGACTGGCGAGCGCCAGCGCATGCCGGGCCATGGCCTGAACGATGGGCTCGGCCTCGCCAATCGCAGGCGCGAGTTCAAAGCACGTCTGCGGATGACGCTGTCGCAGTTCTTCGAGCAGCAGCGGCACATCTCGCTTCAGATGTCCACCGCGAGCGATGAACATCGGCACAACCAGGATACGTTCCCAGCATTCGGCGATCAGTGATTCAACGCACGCGCGCAAATCTGGTTTGATGAACTCGAGAAAGGCCAGTTCAACACGCAGTTCGGGCGCCTGTTCGCGCACCGCTGCACAGACGCGGCGCATCGGCTCGGCCCATTCCGGGTCACGTGCGCCATGGGCGAAAAGGATCAAAGCGGTTCGTGGCATACGTGCACTGTAACGCATCACGACACCCGCAACACGGATCAGTAGATGCCAGCCAGCGCGGCGATCTCCCGGGCATCATCGACGAGATGATCGGCACCCCAGGCCTCGATCGGGGCGCCATCGCCAAGATAGCCGTAGCGCACCGCCACTGTGGCCATACCGACGGCCCGACCAGCCTGGATGTCACGCAAGTCATCACCGACGTAAAGGCAGCGCGCGGGCTCCCTTGAAATCAGCGCGCATGCCAGCTGCATCGGCTGGGCTGCGGGCTTGGCACGCCGCGCAGAGTCGCCGCTGACCACGCAGGCGGCACGTTTGGCGTAACCCAATTGGTTCAGCAGCGGCAGGGTGAAGCGTTGCGCCTTGTTGGTGATGATTCCCCACGGCGAACCGCGGCGCTCAAAGCCGCCAAGCAGTTCGTCAATCCCCGGGAAAACCGTCGTCCCGACGCAGATGTCCTGGCTGTAATAGAGCAGGAAGCGATCATGGAACTCCGCATAGTCCGGATCGCCCGGCTGCATGTCGAGTCCCGCCTTCAGCATGCCCCGGACGCCCTGAGAAGTGAGGGAACGCAAGCGGGCCGCCGGAAGCGCTGCCAAGCCGAGATCAGAGCGCAAGCGGTTGAGTGCCGCCGCCAGATCCGGAGCGGTATCGGCAAAAGTTCCGTCAAGGTCGAACAGGACCGCTTCAAACATTCTTCACAGTGTGCAGCAGGTAATTGACGTCGCAGTCACGGCCGAGAGAATACCGTCCCGTCAAGGGATTGTAGAAGGAGGATAAAGGGCCAGCAATTCCAAATGGCTCTTTATGCGTTTCGGAC